>JAWXSU010000001.1:0-35618 GCA_044434245.1 Rikenellaceae bacterium
AATGGTTCAGCTCAAGGAGCAAAAGTCGAAGGACACCGCCTAGATGGATATGTAGTAAAGGGTCAAAATGCAGGAATGCGTGGTATTAAAGCTAGTATGTATGAGGGAGGACACAGAGTGCCTCTGTTTATACATTGGAAGGATGGTAAGATATCGACGGCAAAGGAGATTGGTGAGCTAACGGCACACTATGACTTGTTGCCTACGTTGGTTGATTTGTGTGGATTAGAGGTTGCACCAGAGGTATCTCAGAAGTTTGATGGTCAGAGTCTTAAACCACTTATTGATGGCGACAACTCAAACTTTGTGAATCGTCTTGTTGTGGTTGATTCGCAACGAAATGAGGTTCCAGCCAAATGGTATCGCACATCGGCGATGTTGGGTAGCTGGCGTGTGGTGTGTGACGAGAAGGAGGAGATGGAGCTTTATAACTTAGCAACAGATCCCGAGCAACGCAACAATATTGCAGATGAAAACCCGGAGAAGTTGATGGAGATCGCAGCACTTTACGACAAATGGTGGGAGGTGAACTCTCCGAATTTCGAGGAGCAGCCATATTTTATCGTGGGTAATGAGCACCAAAACCCGACAACTCTTTATTGTCATGATTGGCATACGGATGCGACAAGCCCTTGGCAACAGCACCATATACGTATCGGATATAAAGATAATGGATATTGGTTGGTAAAAGTTGACGAAGGCGGTGAGTACGAGTTCAGACTTCGCCGTTGGCCTGTGGAGACGGGGTTGAAACTACACGATACAGCACCAGTTAGACCAGCACGTGAGGGTACAAGTGTCGGAGCGAGTGTTAAGGGACGATCTCTTCCAATCACGGAGGCGTTGATTTCGGTACAAGGTGTCGAAAAGAGTGTTAAGGTGAATGAGGGAGATGAATATGCAAAATTTACGATTGTTTTGGAGAGGGGTGAGACCAAACTTCAAACATGGTTTAAGATGAAAGATCGTGAAGATATTGGTGCATATTTTGTTGAGGTAGAGCGTATCTCCTCGTCAGTTTGTGATTAATGTCCTCTAAATTGAATTACCCCCGAGAAGTTGCTGTTTTAACTCCTCGGGGATGATTCCACTAATAATCTTCACAAACTTTAGTGATATCCATTGTGAATCCATCGTCTGTAGGTTTAAATTTACCTTTAGCTTCGAGAAAAACTATCAGTTTGTCGATGGTTAATTCCTTTGCAGAGCAGGTACAAAAGGTGGCATTTTTGCCAAATTTTGCTGCTATTGCACCTCTCAACGTCTCTACTGTATAACTCTCTCCCTCCATCATGTGGAGCACCTCGTGTGCATGTATGTCTGCCATAATCTCAGATTTAAATTAAAACTTGTTGCCAAAGATACAAAATGAGTAGAGATTTTTAAGCATAATTGCACAATTTTTGAAAAAAAGTTTTTATCTTTGCGAACAGCTCGTGCAAAGAGTAAATAAATAAGTATAACTAAATTAGGAGGACAAAGCTATAGCAGCACCAAAACCATTCCAGTCGAGACCAGCATTCTCGGGGAATAACACAGCACGCCCAAAGCCAGCAGCGGGAGCAAATCGTGGTCGTAGATTGCCAGAAAAGGAGAATCCACACCGCATAAATAATGAGATCAATGTGCCACAAGTTCGCTTGGTGGGCGATAATATCGAAGAGTCAAAGGTACTCTCAATCCGTGATGCGATAAAGCTCGCAGATGAGATGGAGCTAGATCTAATCGAGATCTCGCCGAAGGCTGATCCTCCAGTGTGTCGTATTGCAGATTACTCAAAGTTCCTTTATCAACAAAAGAAAAAGGCTAAGGAGTTAAAGGCAAACCAAACGAAGGTTGTACTCAAAGAGATCCGTTTTGGACCTCAAACAGATGACCACGACTACAACTTTAAACTTAAGCATGCCGAGAACTTTATCAAGGATGGTGCTAAGGTGAAGGCGTATGTATTCTTTAGAGGTCGTTCGATTGTATTCAAGGAGCAGGGCGAGATTTTGTTGTTGCGTTTTGCTACAGATTTGGAGGAGATCGCAAAGGTGGAGGCTATGCCGAAACTCGAAGGTAAGAAGATGAATATGATCCTTGCCCCTAAAAACAAGAAATAGTATAGCAAATAATAGCTATTTTGATTCCTCGGTGTTTGAAACATCGAGGAATTGTTATTTTAATTGTTACCTTTGTGTAGATATCCTAAACAATAAAAAACTAATGAGAAAACTAAAACTTACGATGATGCTACTCCTGTGTGGAGTGTGTGTGCAAGCAAGAACAATTCACGTATCCCCGAGTGGATCGAACACAAACAAAGGCACCATTGAGTCGCCATACAAAACAATATCAAAGGCAGCATTTGTTGCGATTGCAGGAGATAGCATCATAATCCATGAGGGTACATATCGTGAAAGAGTATCTCCGGAGCAGGGTGGTTTCAACGACCAAAACCGCATAACATATATTGCAGCTGAGGGCGAAACCGTACACCTTAAGGGTTCGGATGTTGTCACAGGTTGGAAAAAGCAGGGTGGTACTATATGGAGTGTTGTTGTGCCTAATTCAACATTCGGTGATTTTAATCCATACGATATAAATATATATGGTGATTGGTTGCATAATGGTAAGAACCGTCACTTGGGTGAGGTCTATATTGATGGAAAGGCTCTATGTGAGATGCCCGAGATCAAGGAGGTGAAAGAGCTTGAGGGAGGAAGATGGTATTGTAAAGTTGATGATAACAACACAACAATCTATGCTAATTTCGAGGGGGTAAACCCCAATTCAGCACTCACGGAGATCAATGTTCGCCCAACCTGTTTTACACCATACACTGTAGGTATTGACTACATCACAGTCGATGGATTGCATATCTCACAAGCGGCAACACAATGGTCACCACCAACAGGCGAGCAGGTGGGTATCATCAATCCAAACTGGAGTAAGGGGTGGATTATCAAGAATTGTGATATCTCCTACTCAAAGTGTGTTGGAGTATGTATCGGAAAGGAGCGTTCTACGGGACACAATATATCTGCTAAGTTCAGCAAGGCTGCGCCATTCAACAAATCTGGATTCACTCGTGAGATTGAAACTATCATCAGTGCCGTAAATAGAGGTTGGAGCAAGGAGACTGTAGGTAGCCACCTAGTCGAGGGAAATAGAATATATGAGTGTGGTCAAGCAGGTATTGTAGGTCACCTCGGATGTGCATTCTCTACGATTCGCAATAACGAGATCAGAGATGTAAACTACACGGAGCATGTAACAGGTTTCGAGACAGGAGGTATCAAGCTACACGCTGCTATTGATGTTGTCATCGAGGGAAATGTTATCGTGCATTGCCAACGAGGTTTGTGGTTGGATTGGCAAGCTCAAGGCACACATGTGAGAAATAATATCTTCGACAAAAATATCTCGGAGGATCTATTTATCGAGGTGTCGCATGGTCCAACACTTGTGTATAACAACATCATGCTCTCTGACTTGGGAATATTCCTCGATGCACAGGGTATTTTGATTGCGAACAATCTAGTATATGGTAAGGTGAAGAATCGTAACTCGCAGGAGAGATATACTCCATTCCACATGCCTCACTCGACACAACTACGTGGATTTTTCAATAGCGCAGGTGGTGATGTTCGATTCTACAACAACCTCTTCCTTGCGAAGATCAAAAATGAGGATGGAACGGTAACTGACAATGGACTTAATGTATTTAATGCCTTCCCTTCAGATTTTGGAAGTCCAAAATCTAAATCTAAGGTGAGGAATAATTTAGGTCATAAATTGCCAATATTCATGTACGGTAATATCTATTATAAGGGAGCTACACCACACGAGGAGGAGGCAAATCACGCTATGTTAGATGAGGAGGCTCCAGAGATTGAGTTGCAACGTAACGAGAATGGGGAGTACACAATATCGTCATATGTAAATATCGACTCATTCAAAAATGCAAAAAGCATCGAGATCAACACTCAGATGTTGGGTCAAGCACATATATCTGAGCAGCTGTTCGAGAACCCTGATGGGTCACAGTTTGTATTCAGCACAGATTTATTTAATGCACCTCGCAATATCGAGAATCCAACAGCAGGACCATTTGAGACATCGCCAAAGGGTGGAGTCGTGTGGTAGAGTTTGTAGTTAACATGTTAATATACAATAAAATAGAGCTCGATTTAGTCGGGCTCTATTTTTTTTTGAAGGGTCTTGTTAGTCACTCACTTTTTGTTGTGATTTTAAAGTTCGGAACCCCTATCCTCGCAGTGGGTTTTAAAATGCTGCCACAAACTCCACAGTGAATTTATCTTGAAGAAGTTTGTTGTATGACAAATCCCCCGGTTTTCTCTTCACGAAGTAATCTTCGTATGCAAGGCGTAGCTCCGATTTGATACGTTTCTCCGACAGACCGAAGTTCATAGAGTAGGTCATACGGTTTGATTTGTAGCGGAAAATATCATCTATAGAGTAGTCATAGTACTCAATACCATCACCCATATCCCATCGTAAATGAGGTGAAAAATATTTGAATATTGGGTTGTTGTTGATCGTGAAACGGTATGTTCCGTGGATATAATACGCTTGTAGCAGATGAAACTCATCTTGATTTAGACGACGTTGTGCATACTCAGCTTCGATAAAAAGAGCATCTTTTGTGTAGCGCAAATAGGCATCATACATATTTATCTTTTGATTTTTCTCGACATCAATAAAGCTATCAGAGTTGGAATCATACGTAGCGTAGCTAGTTGTAGGTGTGACTCCGAAGTAGCAACTCACCGAACCAGCTAATCCCTCTTTTGCGCCAACATCTACTCGACCCACAAAGTTTGCTGTACGTCCCCACTCTGGGTTGTTTGATCCCGAACCGTTGAATACTCCAGCTGCAACTTTGATTGTCGTTTTTGGAATTGTGTACTCCATGTGTGCACCAATGTCACGTGAACTCATGGTGCTAACCTTCGAGGTGTAACCCGATTCATCTGCCGTTGTAGCGTAATAAGACATTAGGTACTTCGCCAAAAACGAGCGGTTCGAGAATGGGCTAGAGTCAGGTCCACGATCCAAATCGTTGCTGAATTGCAACTTCTGCTGTCCAAGTTTAAAGGCAAACCCTTCAGAGTGATACCCCACCCACGAATCGAGGATTGAGATGTTACCCTCGTTGTTGTAGTCGATCTGGATTGCATAATTCATCCTCTCGCTTGCGTTTCCTCGCACTCCAATTCTGGAGTTTCTAACATCGAAACGATACTCACCATTATTGGTGCTAAGTTCCATTTTGACCTTCACAACTCCGTACAGTTCAGGAGAATATAGGCTTTTCTCCTCTGCTTGTAAGGTCGTCATAGCCATTACGGCTAGAGCTAAAGTAAAAAGTTTTTTCATATATAATATTGCGTTTGACGTTGCAAAAGTATTAAAAAACTATTAAGTCTTGCAGAACATCGTGTTAACGTTCTGTTAAACTTTTAATTCGCAGTACAATATCATATTTTGCATGATGACTCTATCGGCCATAAAGATCTAAAAGTCATCACCTTAGTCGAATATAAACAACTAAGATGATGACTTTTTAACTATTTGAACATACCTCCTAAAAACACCTTTAAAGCAAATCTCCCCCAACGGTGTGGAGGAGATTTAGAGGGGGGTATTGAATATAAAAGCTATCTATTTTTCGGTTCTAAATGTTGACGCAGGGATTCCACCTATATTATACAGGCTGCCTTTGAACCAGTTTTTGAATCCATAACGTGCATTTACAGGATTTGGAACCTCCTTGCTGCTAAGGATCACGGTGTTACCTCTAATTCTTGCCCCTGCAGGGTAGTAGCGACCATCTTCGCCTGCAATCTCGAAATCTTGTAGAGGAGCTCCAAATGTTGTTAGACCCTTCACGGCGTTGTCGAACGAGATAATGAGTGTTCCATCCTTACTCTCCTTAGATGCATATATTGGTCCATCGGCAACTATACCCTTTACGCCATAACATTTCACTAATGCTTGGTATGCAAACCTTTGACCTACAGCGAGTTTGTTCGATGGGTGGATGCAATCTTTTAACCCTGCATCAGAAATAATTACAACTCCTGAGTTTGGGATAACGTTTACCGCCTCCGCCATCGCCTCACGCATGAGAGGTGCTGAGATGGTGTCGGTTTTGATGTTTCGAGTATATTCGTAAGGTGCGATTTGAGCGAAGTAGAATGGCATATCCTCATCGCCCCACGCTGAACGAAGTCGTGTCACAAGATCCAATAGTTTTTGACCATAGGTCTTGCTACGCATTCTATCCGCCTCACCTTGATACCACAAAAATCCTTTAGCTGCATATCCGGCAATAGGGTTAATCATACCGTTGTAGAGACCTCCGGGGTAGTGTTGGCTGCGAGGTGATGGTTTGCGAGTGGCATTTATCACATCGTCATAGCTGTTGGCATCGTCGGGGTGTGCCCAGCCATTGATTGAAGTTCCTCCCCATGTAGAGACCAAAATTCCGATTGGGATATCTAAACACTCACGCATTGTGCGACCGAAATAGTATGCCGAAGCACTAAGAGGTGCAACCGCCTCGGGACACGCCTCGCTCCATCCTCCGCTCACGATTGTCGTAAGTGGAGTATCTGATACGGCACGTTCTACATCCATAACACGCAGTTGGCTATCTTTGGAGCGTGCGATATCGATATTTGAATTTTCGACATGTTGACAGTTGAATCCCTCCATCTCCATCTCCATATTTGATTGACCAGATGCTACCCACACCTCTCCGATGAGGACATTTTCGATGGTGTGTTTGTCGCCATCATCAATAGTGATTGTGTATGGTCCTCCATAAGATGGAGTCTCGACGCTTAGTTTCCACTCTCCATCACCATTTGATTTGGTTGTTGTTGTGGCATTGTTCCACGATGTTGTCACACTAATTGTAGCCTTTTTCTTGTTTGATCCTCCCCATATTGGAGCTTGTGTTTTTTGTTGTAGGATCATATTGTCGGAGAAGAGTGGCGACAATGTTACCTCTGCGCTTGCTGTTAGAGCAACACTGAGGGCTAGGAGTGAAAGAATTCGTTTTTTCATATTTTATAATTTTAGGATAGACAAAAATAACTAAATTTTCGATAAAAAAGGGGCGTTTGTATATTATTTTTTTTGGTGTCATATATTATATATACATTTGACAGAAACAAAAAACTTAAGAAGTGTATGAATAGATTAAAATTATGTGGGGTTGTGGCACTCTTATTTGGGTGCTCGATCTTCACGTTTAGTTATGCTCAAAGTGCTCCGATGACTTTGGAGGAGTGTTTGGAGTATGCTAAACAAAATAGTATAACTCTACAACAAGCGAAGTTGGGAGTTGACAACAGTGAGGCTGGAGAGGTCTCGGCAAAGGGGGCATTTCTCCCATCAATATCGGGTTCTGTATCGCAGAGCTTAAGTAGTAATCCGCTAAGTGATTATAGTGACAAGAGCAGCTACGTGGGTTCGTACGGATTAGATCTCTCGATGACGCTATACAACGGAGGCAAGATCAGATCTCAATTCAAACAAAGTGCACTCGACACGCAGATGTCAAATCTCGAATATGAGGAGTTCGAAAACTCATTGGAGGTGTCGGTAACGGAGGTGTATGTAGAGATTCTATACGCTATGGAGCAGATCAAGGTTGCCGAAAACACTATTGAACTCAACACGAAAAATGAGGAGCGAGGCAAGGTGTTCTTGGAGTTGGGAAGCATCAACGAGGTGGATTATGCTCAACTTCAAAGTGCTACGGTGTCGAGCAAATATGATTTAGTTGTGGCAAAGACTCAACTAAGTAATCTGTATGTTGTATTGAAACATCTCTTGGAGTTATCTCAAGGCGAGACAATATCTGTAAAAGAGCCAGACTTGAGTTCGCAAGCGTTAGCGGTGGGGGTTCCAACCGTGGCAGATGTATATGCGGAGGCTTTGGAGTTGCGTCCCGAGATTCAATCGTCGATGTTGTATGTTGAGTACGCTGAGTATAACACTAAAATTGCAAAGGCGGGATATCTTCCAACACTCAGTTTGTCGGCGGGTACGGGTGTGAGTCATAGTAGCTCTAGTAGCTATACGTTTAGCGATCAGCTGCGTAATAACTTCTCGACATCGGTAGGTCTAAATCTGTCGGTTCCAATATTTAGCCAATTCAAAAATCGTAGCAATGTGAGGATTGCAAAAAACAATGTCTCAATCGCAGAGTTGTCGCTTACTCAAGCACAGAAAGATTTGTACCAAACAATCGAGACTCTGCACAACAATGCCGAGACATCTATGGCGAAATATCTAATGTCGGAGTATCTATTGGATGCTACGCAGAAGAGTTTGACGCTCACTACGGAACAATATAATTTGGGGTCAAAAAACATTATCGAGCTACTAACGGAGCAGGATAATTACAACCAAACATATCAAGATTACTTGACAAATAAATATCAGCTTGTTTTGAACAAAGCACTTCTAAACTACTACAAAACGAATATAATAAAACTATAAAAATATGACAAAGAAGAGATTAATAATTGGGGCAATTATCGTTGCGGTTGTCGCAGTGGGGGTTATACTCCTTTTCCCCAAAGGGTCAAAGGGTGATAATATTTCGTGGATCACAACAACCGTCGAACAGCAGCAGATCACCGAGAGTGTCACAGCTACGGGAACTATCGAGCCAGTGACGTTGGTGGATGTCGGTACTCAGGTGTCGGGAATCTTGACTACGCTATATGTTGATTACAATAGTGTGGTGACTAAGGGGCAAATTATTGCGGAGTTGGATAAAAGCACACTTCGCCTCACTCGTAATAGTAGTCGCAATAGTGTAGTTTCGGCAAAGAGTAAATTGGATTATGAGACTGCGAACTACAACAGAACAAAGGCATTTTTCGATAAGGGTTTGATCTCGGACGCTGAGTATGAATTGGCTCTATATAACTACGAATCGGCACTCAATAGCTACGAAGTGGCGAAGAACAATCTAGAGGTTGCAGAGACCAATTTAGGTTACGCAACAATCTACTCACCAATCGATGGTGTGGTACTATCGAGAAGTGTTGAGGAGGGGCAAACTGTGGCGTCGAGCTACTCTACACCAACGCTTTTCACTATTGCTGCGGATTTGACAGATCTACGTGTTATTGTCGATGTCGATGAGGCGGATATAGGTAATGTTAAGGAGGGTCAACGTGCAACATTCTCAGTTGACGCATTCCCACTCGATACATTTGAGGGTGTGGTGACACAAGTGCGCCAAGAGGGAATCGAGGAGAGTAATGTTATCACCTACGAGGTGGTGATCTCTGCGGCTAACCCAGATTTGAAACTCAAACCAGGACTTACGGCGAATGTCGAGATATTTACAATGGATGAAACATGTGAGTGTGTAGTATCAGTTGCGGCACTATCGTTCACCCCTCCAACTCCTGATGATGCACCAAGTGAGGTTGATAGAGCGATGATGCATGCTCAAGATCCATCTAACGGCGGTGGTCGTCCCGAAGGTATGGGAGGTGGTCGTCCCGAAGGTGCAGGTCCAGGCATGGGCGCAGGTGCATCTCGCCAAAAGAGAGTCGCTGCAAAGCGTGGCGATATGGGCACAGTATGGGTTTTGGTCGATGGCAAACCCCAACCACGCAGAGTCGAGGTGGGTGTAACAAATGGAATCTTAACCGAAATCAAGGGTATAGAGCAAGGAGTCGAGGTTATTACAAGTATGGAATTTGATGCGGTAGAGACAACAACGATCACGACTTCATCATCATCAAGCCCCTTCGTTCAAAAGCGTCCAGGTCAAAAATAGTAGACCCTAAATCGTAGACAATGAAGAAGAAAGTAATTGAATTAAAGGATATTAAACGATACTTCCAGATTGGAGACGAAACTGTCAAGGCTCTGCGAGGTGTGTCGTTTTCGATCGAGGAGGGAGAGTTTGTAACAATCATGGGTACATCGGGAAGTGGTAAGAGTACACTTCTCAATATGCTCGGATGTCTCGATATGCCCACCTCGGGTGAGTTCTACTTAGACGAAGTTGCGGTGGCAGGAATGAGCAATGACCAACGAGCTAAGCTGCGCAACCAAAAGATTGGCTTCGTATTCCAGAACTACAACCTTTTGGCTAAAACCACCGCAATAGCAAACGTCGAACTACCGTTACTATATACAAATGGTGTTTCGGCAGTGGAGCGACAAAAGCGAGCAATCGATGCACTTACGGCTGTGGGTCTTGCCGATAGACTCTATCACAAGAGTAACCAGATGAGTGGAGGTCAGATGCAACGTGTGGCAATCGCACGAGCACTTGTCAACAACCCGGCGGTGATTTTAGCGGATGAGGCTACAGGAAACTTGGATACTCGTACATCGTTCGAGATCTTGGTTTTGTTGCAAAAGTTGCATGCCGAAGGAAAAACTATTATCTTTATCACCCACAACCCCGAGATGGCAGAGTTTTCGAGCCGAACCATTACGCTGAGGGATGGACGCATAAAGAGTGACACCTATAACAATAATATAAGTAGTGCTAAAGAGGCACTAGCAGCGCTACCTATAGTAGAGGAGTAAACGACTATGAATATAACGAATCTTTTTGCCATCGCATTCAAAGCGTTGGGTAACAATAAAATGAGGGCTCTGCTCACGATGTTGGGAATCATCATCGGAGTGGGGTCGGTTATCACAATGCTTGCCATAGGTCAAGGATCTAAAGCGAGCATCAATGCCCAAATCTCGGAGATGGGATCTAATATGATTATGATTCGCCCGGGATCAGATATTAGAGGAGGTGTTACTCGTGACCCCTCGGATGGTCAAACATTGAAGATGTCCGATTATCTATCATTATATAATTTGACGGAGCATTTGGCGGCAGTGAGCCCCTATGTGTCGTCGTCGGGTCAATACATCTATGGAGCAAACAACTACCCATCGACAATTTCGGGTGTTACGGAGGATTATATGACCATACGCCAATTGAAGTTGGAGAGCGGAACGATGTTTACCGAAATGGATATAACAACAGCAGCCAAGGTGTGTGTTATTGGTAAGACAATTCAGGATTATCTCTTCGACGATGGTGTCGACCCTGTAGGCAAGGTAATACGCTTCAAATCAATCCCTTTTAGAGTTATTGGCACCCTGAAGGAGAAGGGCTACAATAGCATGGGTCAAGATCAAGATGCAATCGTACTTGCCCCATATACGGCAGTAATGAAGCGTATTTTGGCGGTGACCTACTTCAACCAAATATACGCAAGTGCTGCCGACGAAGATAAAACAGAGGAGGCGGTCGAAGCAGCAACAGCACTTTTGCGATCGAATCACAAACTATCGGCGACATCAAATGATGATTTTCATATCCGTACCCAACAAGAGTTGGCGACGATGATGACATCAACAAGTTCGCTTATGACAACCCTTTTGGCATGTGTGGCGGCAATCTCGCTTATCGTGGGAGGTATCGGAATCATGAATATTATGTATGTCTCGGTCACAGAGCGTACCAAAGAGATTGGACTACGTATGTCGGTGGGAGGTCGAGGAATCGACATCTTGGCGCAGTTTCTTATTGAGGCTATCATAATCTCGATCTCGGGAGGTATCATTGGTGTTATCTTCGGCTGTTTAGCTGCGTGGGCGGTGAGTTACTTTGCGGGGTGGCCTGTGTTGGTCGAGAGTTGGACTATATTTCTTTCATTTGCAGTGTGTAGTGTCACAGGAGTGTTTTTTGGATGGTATCCAGCTAAAAAAGCTGCGGCTTTGAATCCTATTGATGCACTTAGATATGAGTAGTATATAGATGGATTGGGCGTTAAACAATAAAAATCTAATGTTCACACTTCAGCTCTTGGGCTGGGGTGTGATTTTGGGTTTGTCGCTATTCTGGAGCTTTGGCTCTTCGTCCGAGAATATTGATTCTTATGGTGTTGCTCGATTCACTCTCAATGTTGTTATTCCTTTGATGTTTATCTATCTGCTCAACTACACCATTATTATCCCCCAATTTTTGTTCGGGGAGAGCAAAATGATATTCTTTGTAGCAAATGCGATTTTGATTGTTTTATTGCTTGTAGGGTCATATAGCATCAGCGAATTTGATGTTTTGGGGGATTTGCGTCCTAAAGATGCACCACATCGTGATGGGCAGAGTATGGTCTTTTTGGTGCGGGATCTTATTAATTATGTCTTAATGATTGGTCTAGTCACAGCTCTGCGCCTATCGGAACGATTGCAACAAAGCGAAGAGGCTCTGCGTGAGGCTGAAAGTGCGATGGTAAAGGCGGAGTTGGCAAATTTGCGAAGTCAAATAAACCCCCATTTTTTGCTCAATACTCTAAATAATATCTATGCACTGACGGCAATCGACACCGATAAGGCTCAAAAGACAATCAAGGAGTTGAGTGACTTGTTGAGATATATTCTCTACGACAACCTCAACGAACGAGTGTTGCTCCGTAAGGAGGTTGAATTTCTGAAGAGTTACATTGAGCTAATGAGTATTCGACTTCCACGCAAAGTGCAACTCACAACGGAGTTTAAAATATCACAAAGTAGAGAGACATATATCGCACCATTGATATTTATTTCGCTCATCGAGAATGCTTTCAAACATAGTGTTAGCGGAAATGGTGAGGGATATATTACGATTTGTTTTGAGGAGAGCGAGCAGCTTGGAGAGGTCACTTTGTCGATAAAAAATAGTAACCACGCCAAACAGGATCACGACAAAAGTGGTCATGGGATAGGTCTAGAGCAGGTGCGCAGACGTCTGGAATTGTTGTATGGCGGAGGCTCTTATAGATGGTCTGTAGAGCAGAACAAAGATGAGTATTGTAGTGTATTAACCCTAAAATGCAGTTTATGAGATTAAAAACTATTGTTATAGATGATGAACCATTAGCAGCGATGCTAATTGAGGGTTACATCTCCAAAACACCATTTTTGGAGCATACCGCAACATTCTCTACCGCAGTGGAGGCGATGAATAGCGAGGAGTTGGCGGTGGCAGATCTTCTGTTTTTGGATATCCAAATGCCAACGCTCACGGGGCTAGAATTTAGCCGCATGGTGGGGTCTCGAACGAGAATAATATTTACCACTGCATTTGGACAATATGCCATTGATGGATATAAGGTTAACGCACTGGATTACCTGCTCAAACCAATCTCGTATAGCGATTTTTTAGGTGCAGTACAAAAAGCGGAGGAGTGGTTTAAACTCAAGGGAGAGGAGGCAGAAATAGACTCTATATATGTAAAATCAGAGTATAAACTTTTGCGAATAGAGCTCGAAAAGTTGTTGTACGTCGAGGGTTTGAAGGATTATGTGAAGTTTCATGTGGAGGGAGAGCCTAAGCCGATACTCTCGTTGATGAATATAAAACATGTCGAGGAGATACTCTCACGAGATAAATTTATACGTGTACACAGATCATTTATTGTGCGCAAAGATAAGATAAAGGTTATCGAAAGAAGTCGTATTCTCTTTGGAAATGAGGCTATTCCAATCGGGGAGAGCTACAAATCAGTAGTGCAGGATTATCTGAAGGTTAGAATTGTTTAAAAATTTGCATAATTGAAATTATTGTTGTAACATTGCACCAATATATAATTTTATCGGTTATGAAAATAGCAATTCCAACACGTGACAATATGGTTGATAACCACTTTGGTCACTGCGCTTACTACTCAATCTTCGAGGTTGAAGATGGTAAAGTGTTATCACAAGAGAAATTAGAGGCACCTCAAGGTTGCGGATGTAAATCAAACATCGCCTCAATCCTTAGCGAGATGGGTATCGAGCTAATGATCGCAGGCGATATGGGAGCTGGTGCAAAGAGTAAATTGGAGTCTAGTGGCATCTCTGTTATTAGAGGTTGTAGCGGACTTGTCGGTATGGTACTAGCGGGTTACATCGCAGGAAAAGTTCAAGACTCCGGAGAGGGGTGTGCACATGTTCACGAAGATGGGCATGTGTGTAGTGGACACTAATTGGGTGATAAATTTTAACGTGAGTTCGATAATAGGAAAACCGGCGAATTATTTATATCGGTTTTCCTATTATCGAACTCACGTTAATTATATTTTACTTTAGGTAATTAAGTAGTGAAAAACAATTATTGCCATATTTTTAATAGCACTCTTGGAACGATATTTTTCACTATTAAATCTCAATGTAGAACCACTATATTTTCAATTCAATAGCAAAAAATCTCATCTTCAATAGCACTATCAAAAACACATCAATAATTATTTTACACTACTTAGAACACGTTAATTAGCCTCCTCAATAAGCACACGTATCCCTTTGATCTTCTCGCCTTTGATGAGAGACATTAGGGATTTTATTTTTGCTCTGCGTACGGCGACAAAAGAGTAGTGCTCACGGACGTCAATAGTGCCTACATCTTCACGAACAAGCCCCCCCTTTTTGTATAGAAACCCAGCGATATCCATGCGGCTAAGTTTATCTTTTTTACCTTTGCTCAGATAGAGTGTAACCCACAGTGGGCGAGGGGGTAGAGGTGAAGATTGGGGTAGAGTGTGCTCTTCGATGTCGGATTCGATATATCGTGGTAGAGGCTCTCCGTCGCACACCATTATGTATGATGTTCCGCTCGCTTGCCAACGTGCTGTGCGACCATTGCGGTGTGTGAAGGCATCCTCTTGTGGGGGCATATGATAGTGTATGATGTGCTCCACCTCGGGGATATCCAAACCACGTGCTGCGAGATCTGTAGCAATTAATACCTGGCAGCTACCGTTACGAAATTTATATAGCGCACGCTCTCTGTCGGGTTGCTCCATGCCGCCGTGAAAACGCTCCGTGTATAACCCCCTTTGGGATAGGAGGTCTGATATCCGGTCTACTGGTTCACGGTGGTTGCAAAACACAATGCTCGATGATGTGCCCAGAGAGCAGAGCAGCGAGTGTAGTGTGTCGACCTTGTCACGAGATGGAGATACGACTCTTTTGAGGGTTAGGCGTGACGATATATTATCTTCGTGTGGTAGAAAATCTAGGCGTGTAGTCTCCCCTAGTGCCGTAAATTCTGGTATCTCCTCGGCATCAGTAGCTGATATTAGCATCCTCTTTTGCAGTGATGGTAGTTGCTCAATGATTTCCGCCATTTCGTCGTGAAACCCAAACTCCAATGATTTGTCGAACTCATCAATTATTAGGGTTTGAATGGTGTAGGGGTTGAAATTACCCTTATATATATGGTCTGCCACACGTCCCGGAGTTCCGATTATTACTGCAGGATTATTCCCTTGAATAGACCTTTTCTCTTGGGCTATGGGGTGTCCTCCATAACAACAACAGCTTTTCCATGGGGTGTTCATCGCCTTGAATACACTCTCGATCTGGAGAGCAAGTTCTCTGGAGGGGGTGAGTATTAGTGCTTGAATACTCTTATCCTCTTGCGAGAGGTTCATTATGAGAGGTAACAGAAAAGCGAGAGTCTTACCCGATCCCGTAGGTGAGAGTAGCACCACATCCGAAGGTGTTGTCGCCACCTCTAGAGATGCCTTCTGCATAGGGTTGAGCTCCTCGATATTGAGGAGCTGGAGAGCTGTTGATATTACTTGTTCGTTATTTGTCATTTTGCAAAGGTACGTTAATTTATGCAAAATAACTCAATATCAAAAATTAAAGTCGATCCTCCGGGGATATTATCTATCGTGCGATCTCCATATCCCACCTCGGAGGGGATATATACCTCCCATCTGTCACCCACGCACATCTGTTGTAGAGCTATCTGCCACCCCTCGATAACCTCACGAAGACGGAAGGTTTCGGGGTAGCTATTGTTGCGTGTAGAGTCAAACGTGCGACCGCTAATTAGTCGACCTTCGTAGTGCACAGAGACTACATTTTGGAGTGTCGGGTGTCGATCTCCCTCGCCTTGAGTTATGACTTTGTATAGCACACCTCCGCCTAGCGAATGGATATTTTCGAGTGCGGAGAGTTCTGTAAGAAAGTTTCTATTTGCAGCGACATAATCTTTATTTGGTCTCTTTGCCATGCGTTATAAACCTTGAGGGTGTGATTGTGATTTAATTACGATATCAGTACCGTCGGGGGTCACCAACATTGCACCTTTAGATTGTTCGGTAATGTGACCGATGATATCTATGCATCCCAACTTTGCAACACTCTCCTGTGCCGATAGTGGTATTGTGAATAGTAGTTCATGATCCTCGCCTCCGTTGAGTGCTGCAACCACGGGATCTATATTCATCTCTGCGGCGAGTGTTGATGTCTGTTTTGCTATAGGAATACGTTCTAGGTATATTCTCGCACCACATGACGAACTTTTGCAGATGTGTAGAAGGTCGCTAGCCAAGCCATCACTTAGGTCGATCATGGATGTTGGCACGACACCCTCCTCTGCCATCGACTCCACAACGCTACGTCGAGCGTGGGGTTTGAGGTAGCTTTGTAGCAGATACTCAAATCCCTCGAATTGCGGTTGCGGATTCTCGACACCTGAGAGTACTCTCTTCTCACGTTCGAGAAGGTGTAGACCCATATATGCAGCACCTAGGTTTCCGGTGATGCAGATCAAATCGTTTGGTTTTGCGCCACTACGATAAGCGATTTTATCTTTCGAGCCACGTCCAATAGCGGTTAGGCTGATGACAAGACCTGTCATAGATGCACGAGTGTCGCCTCCGACGAGGTCGATTTCGAAATCTTCGCACGCTTTGTGTACCCCTTCGTATAGATCTTCGAGTGATTCAACAGCCATTTTAGATGATACACCCAGCGATATCATGATCTGTTCGGGCAGAGCATTCATCGCCAAAATGTCGTTTATCGCCACCACCACAGCTTTGTAGCCTAAGTGTTTGAGTGGAAAGTATGTAAGGTCGAAATCTACCCCTTCGAGCAGGGTGTCGGTCGAAGATAGTATCACCTCTTGTGTCGATGTCGACAATACGGCAGCATCATCGCCATACCCACATATTGTGCTCTTTTTAGTCGTTGAAAAAGGTTTCATTAGTCGTTCGATAAGACCAAATTCGCCGAGTGTCGATATTTCGGTTCTCTGTTTTGTCATTCTCAATATTTTTTAATTCTCGCACAAAAATACCCAAAGTTTAAGGAGTTTACAAAAAAAAAGAGTATTTTTGTCACAAACTTTTAAAAATTAACAACAATGTTGAATATTGTACTTTTTGGTGCTCCCGGTTGCGGAAAGGGCACACAAGCAGCTCGACTTAAGGAGAAATATGGTGTAAATCACGTATCTACGGGCGATGTAATTCGTGGAGAGATATCACGTGGAACAGAACTCGGTAAGGAGATGGCAGCTTATACAACTACTGGACGTTTGGCTCCAGATGCTATTGTGATCGGAATGATCGAGAATTATATCGCTGAGCACAAGGAGGATAAGGGTAATATCTTTGATGGTTTCCCTCGTACTACAGCTCAAGCTGAGGCTTTTGATGTTATGCTTAAGGAGAACAACGATTCGGTGGATGTGATGATCTACATGGAGGTTCCAGAGGAGGAGCTCGTAACTCGTATCCTACTTCGTGGTAAGGATTCAGGTCGTGCAGATGATGCTTCGGAGGATGTTATCCGCAACCGAATCTCTGTTTACAACGAGCAAACTGCTGTTGTAGCAAGCTACTACGAGAAGCAAGGAAAGTATGCTGCGGTGAATGGTTTGGGTTCAATGGATGAGGTTTTTGATCGCATCTGTGCTGCAATAGATTCGGCAATCGCATAACTACCCTAAATCAGATAATATAAAACGATGCGTCCCCCAGTGTGAGGATGCATCGTTTTTTTATGGAAATATTAGTGTAAGGCAGCAAAAAGAGGGGGGTAAAAGTTGCGATTCTAAAAATTTTTCGTAACTTTGTTATCATAGTGTGCGCAGTTTAGAGGATATTTGGCGCACAAACAACCCAACCCTTAGTAAATTCGGACTATGAAATTAAACTATCTACTTCCCAGTTTAGCGATTTGTACTGGTGCCGTGAGTTGTACTCAACAATCTAATGTTGATGAGCGACCCAATATACTTTTTATCATGACAGATGACCATGCGTTGTCAGCTATTAGTGCTTATGATGGTTATCTGTCGAAGGTTGCGCCAACACCCAATATTGACCGTATTGCGGATGAGGGTGTGAGGTTTGATAACTTCATGGTTACAAATTCAATAAGTGGACCATCACGTGCGTGTATTGTTACGGGTAAATATAGCCATATTAATGGATTCTACAAAAACGAGGATGGTGGAGATTTTAATCCAGAACAAACTACGTTCCCGATGCTGTTGCAAGATGCAGGTTACCAAACAGCGATGATTGGTAAGTGGCATTTGGGCTCTTCGCCAGTGGGATTTGATTACTATAAAGTACTATTCAACAAGGAGGGACAAGGCTCATATTTTGACCCTGTGTTTGAACTTTCGGATGGCACGTATGTGACCGAGACGGGTAGATATTCAACAGATGTAATCGAGGAGGATGGATTAAATTGGCTTAGAGAGCGAGATAAAACCAAGCCATTTATGATGATGTATCAATTCAAAGCTCCACACCGCCCTTGTGAACCCAGTGCAGAGTATCAAGATTATTTGAAAGATGTGGAGCTACCATATCCAGCAACATATATAGATGACTACGATGGTCGTCGAGCAGCATCAGAGGCATGGAATCTCATTGATGGCAATATGACTCGCAAAGATATGAAGATCCCAACACCCGCAGGACTCTCTGTAGAGGAGGCTGAGGCGTGGGAGCAATATGGAAATAATAAGGGAGAGGATTGGACTCCAGATGCAAGCATGACTGAAATTGAGCGTCGAAATTGGAAATTCCAAACCTACGTTAAGGATTATTTGCGCTGTGTAAAACATGTGGATGATGCTATTGGTTCGGTGCTCGATTATTTGGAGGCAGAGGGTGTTGCCGACAATACTATTGTTATATACACTTCGGATCAAGGATTCTTCCTTGGCGAACATGGAGGGTGGATGGATAAGAGATTCATGTATGAGGAGACGTTGCACATGCCTTGTGTAATGAGATACCCTAAGGGGATAAAGGCGGGGCAGGTGAATAAGGATCTGTTGCTCAACATCGACTATGCACCAACGTTGTTGGATTACGCAGGGGTCACTATCCCGGAGGATGTGCAGGGTAAGAGTTTCCGACCAATTGTTGATGGCACGCAGAAAACAGCATTCCGTGATGGTATCTACTACCACTACTACGAATATCCATTCTGGCACAATGTGCAACCTCACTATGGTATCCGCACCGATCGCTACAAATTGATCCATTTCTATTATAATATGGATGAGTGGGAGTTGTATGATTTGCAGAGTGATTCAAACGAGATGAATAATATATATTCTGACCCAGCAAATGGTGAGCTGGTTGAGGATTTGAAGAGAAAACTCGATGAGTTGAAAGTGGAGGTGAAGATGGATAAATCGTATGATGAGCTTCGTGAAATGACGGATGCTGTAATCCCAAGACTCTACGTTAAAGAGGCTGCTAATTAAAACAATCAATTAACTAAATAAACTACAATTAACTATGTATCAATATGATAACAGAACCGTAATCACCCTAGATGCTGGTGGTACAAACTTCGTATTTGGCGCAATGCAAGCAAATGATTTTATCATTGATCCCATTACGCTTCCTGCTTTTTCAGATGATTTGGATGAGTGTTTGGCTCAACTCGTGAAGGGTTTCGAGATGGTAATTTCTCAAATCAAAACAAAGCCTGTAGCTATTAGCTTCGCTTTTCCTGGACCTGCAGATTATGCAAATGGAATTATCGGAGGATATCTGCCAAACTTCCCATCTTTTAGAGATGGAGTTGCACTTGGTCCATTCTTGGAGACTAAGTTTGGAGTTCCGGTTTATATCAACAACGATGGTGATCTCTTTGCTTATGGTGAGGCGTTGGCTGGAAAGTTGGTCGAGATCAATAAGAAGGTTGCTGAGTTGGGTGGAGTGAAGAAGTTTAAGTCGCTTATCGGTTACACCTTTGGTACAGGTTTCGGTGTTGGTCACGTGTATGATAATGTGTTGCACTTGGGTGATAACTCATGTATCGAGACATTCTGTTTGCAACACAAACATGATCCTAATATTATTGTTGAGGAGGGTGTTGCAGTGCGTGCAGTGAAGCGTGTATATGCCGAGTTGTCGGGGGTTTTGGATGTTTCGTTGGAGCCAAAAGATATCTTCGATATTGCGGAGGGTCGTCGTGAGGGTGATCGTGAATCTGCGGTTAAGGCTTTCGAGCACTTAGGACAAGTTGCAGGTAGCGCAATGGCTACTGCGGTGTCGTTACTTGATGCTGTTGTTGTTATCGGAGGAGGTATCACAGCGGCTAAGAAGTATATCATGCCAGCTTTGTTGAAGGAGATGCGTAGTACAATATTCACACTTTCGGGTGAGGAGGTGCGTCGTGTACAACCTACAGTGTATGAGTTGGATAACGAAGATGAGTTCCGCCAATTCGCTAAAGGAAAGAGCCACCCAATCAAGGTTTATGGCACTGACAAATATGTAAATTATGATGAGGAGAAGCGTATCGGAGTAGCGATATCGACTATCGGAGCGTCAAAAGCTATTTCGCTAGGTGCGTATAACTATGCTCTTTCTCAGTTGGATAAGAGTGCAGCAGCAGAGGCAACAAAGTAGTAAAACTAAAACACAATCAAAATACTAAAAACTATGAAAAAGATCTTACCGGTATTATTCGGATTTTTTGTGATGGGTTTCTGCGACGTTGTAGGAATCGCCACAAGTTATGTAAAGCAGGACTTCGGTCTTAGCGAGTCGTTGGCGGGATTTATCCCTTCGGCGGTGTTCATGTGGTTTTTGTTGCTCTCAGTACCTACTGCACTTCTTATGAACAAGATTGGTCGTAAGGCTACAGTGCAACTAAGTAACGTTATCACATTTGTGGGTATGTTGATCCCATTCTTTGTCTACAACTTCACAAGTGCAATGATCGCTTTCGCGCTTCTTGGAATTGGTAACACATTGTTGCAGGTGTCACTTAACCCACTCCTTACAAATGTTGTGAAGGGAGACTCTTTGACATCATCGCTTACTGCGGGTCAAGTTGTGAAGGCTGTGTCATCTTTCGTTGGTCCATTTATCGCTCTTGCTGCGGTTAACTATATGGGTGGTTGGAAGTTCTTGTTCCCTGTGTTTGCAGGTATCACACTTCTATCGACATTGTGGTTGATGGCAACACCTATCGAGGAGGAGCCTAGCGAAGGTGCATCATCTGTGGGTGGTACTTTCTCGTTGCTTGGTGACAAAAACATCTTGCTTTGTGTGCTTGGTATCGTTGCTGTTGTAGGTTTGGATGTTGGTATGAACACAGTGACTCCAAAATTGCTTATGGAGGCTGCTCGTGGTGGTCTTGGTTTGGAGCAAGCATCTTTGGGTTCGTCAGTATACTTCTTGTGTCGTACGGCAGGTGCTTTTGTAGGTGCGATTTTGCTTATTAAGATGGGTGATAAACCATACCTTCGTTGGAATATGTTGGGTGCAGCGGTTGCTCTTGCAGCGTTGTTTGTAGCTCAAGGTCAAGTTATGAACTTGGTATTTGTTGGAGCTATCGGTTTCTTGGCATCTAGTATCTTTGCGGTGTTGTTCTCTCTAGCTATGAAGGCTCGTCCAGAGAAGGCTAACGAGATTTCGGGACTTATGATTACAGGTGTATTTGGTGGTGCGGTTGTTCCACCACTCATGGGTATTGCTACTGAGGCTATCGGTTCTCAGATTGGATCTCTCATCGTTCTAGGTGTTTGTATCGCATACCTTTTGAGCTGTTCATTCCTTATCAAAACAAAAGAGGAGTAATCTCTGTATTTAGTAATATCAACGAGGGTGGTCTTTTCTTAGATCGCCCTTGTTTTAATAAATAGCAAAACTATGTTATATCCATTAAAATTTCGCCCTATCTTATCATCTTTGATCTGGGGTGGCGAGAAGATTATCCCTTACAAAGGGTTAGATATCGACCAAAAAATGGTAGGTGAGAGTTGGGAACTTTCGGGAGTGAAGGGTTCAGAGTCAGTTGTTGCCGAGGGTGAGTTGGCAGGAAAGTCAATTACGGAGCTGCTCACAGAGTGTGGCGAGGAGCTTATCGGTAAGGCTAACTATGCTCGATTTGGTAATGAGTTTCCGTTGCTAATTAAATTTATTGACGCCAAGCAAGATCTCTCGATTCAAGTTCACCCGGATGATGAGTTAGCGGCAAAACGCCATAACTCGAAGGGTAAGACGGAGATGTGGTATGTTGTAGATGTAGACGAAGGTGCAAAGTTACGTTCGGGATTTGCACGTGAGGTGACCCCCGAGGAGTATGTTGCAAGTGTTGAGAATGACACGGTGACAGATATTCTGAAGGAGTATGAGGTTGCCCCTGGTGATCTATTCTTCCTCCCAGCAGGGCGTATTCACTCGATTGGAGCAGGTTGTTTTATCGCTGAGATTCAACAAACATCGAACATCACATATCGAATATATGACTTCAATCGAACAGATGCTGCGGGAAATCCACGTGAACTTCATACCGAGCAAGCGGTAGATGCAATCGACTATAAGGTTGAGGCGGATTATCGTACGGAGTATGATCGTGAGGCTACAGATGAGGAGGTGAAGATGGTAAAATGTGACTACTTCACAACATCTTTCATGTCGCTAACAAAACCATGTCAAGTAGATTACAGCAAGCTAGATTCATTTGTGATTTACATCTGCACCGAAGGCGAGGCATCTGTAAATGGTACACCATTCAAGAAGGGAGAAACATTGCTTCTTCCCGCAACAACTAAAGGTGTGCAGATCGAGACTAATGGTTGCAAAATGTTGGTGACATATATTGGGTAATGAAATGACCGCTTTCAGTGGGTGAGGTTGGACTGTTGGTTTGGACTTTGAGAGTTTGGGCTGAGTGGGATGGCTTGTTGTGGTTTGTTGTGTGGTTGGACTGCCTCCGGCGGGCGGGGTGCTCCCCGCTGAGCTGTTCTTTTATTGCGCTTTGGGAGATGAGCCTTTGGCTCTAAAATAAGATAATCAATATTTTAGTTTCGAATGTATTCGACCAAAATATTGATTATCTTATTTTGTTAAACACCTTTGGTGTTTAATCCCAAATCGAGGACAGATATCAATACATTTAAGTAGTGTAAAACAATTATTGCCATATTTTTAATAGCACTCTTGTAGCAATATTTTTCACTATTAAATCTCAATGTAGAACCACTATATTTTCAATTCAATAGCAAAAAATCTCATCTCCAATAGCACTCTTAAAAATACACCAATAATTATTTTACCCTACTTAGAATATAATAATCAATGAGTATATATGCGACCTTTCTGTTTAATTTGAGCTTCGTATGCTAGTCTGCTTTGAGTTGGGTACTTAAGTTTTTCGAACTCTGTCACTGCATCACGAATATCTGAAAGTAGCATATCTGCCATATCCCGAGACATGCCTTGTCGCACGACGACTCGCATAACAACCATGTCATCAATATCTTTTGGCATTGTGTATGCTGGTACCATCCATCCGCTCTGTTGAAGTTTATCTTGCAGATCATAGAGAGTCCACTTAGCTTTTTGCGCATAGCCATCGTTCATGTGCCAAATGAAAAGGGGATTGTCAACAGAGGAAGAGAAATTTTTGAAACATGCCATTGTGCCAATCTCTTTGTGGCAATATCGAGCAATCTCCATGGAGCTTTGTTGTACGTCGCGATACCCTTCGAATCCTAGGCGTATAAAATTATAATATTGACCAAGGATCTGAGCTGCTGGGCGAGAGAAGTTGAGCCCAACTTGTGTTATGCTAGCACCTAAATAGTTGACACTAAATGACATCTCGTCTGGGAGTAGGGATTTATCACGCCATACCACCCATCCTAATCCGGGATACACCAATCCATATTTATGTCCCGAAGTGGATATGGAGTAGACCCATTTTAGTCGGAAATCCCATCTGCGCTCTGGTTCGGTGAAGGGTAAAATGAATCCTCCTGATGCAGCATCGACATGTATTGAAATTTGTAGATTATTCTCCGTGTTGTACTTTTCGAGGGCAGAGTCGAGAGCTTCGATGTCATCGTTGAGTCCGGTCCATGTCACGCCGACGATGGGGACAATGCATATTGTGTTTTCGTCGCACATCTTTAGTGCTGCCTGAGGATCAAGGGTTTGAGACTCAGTACTCAAAGGTACGGTGCGAAGTTCAATCTGCCAAAGCTGGCAAAATTTCTCCCATACAACTTGAAATGCTGCACTCATCACCAAGTTGGGTTTATCGAACGGTTTACCCTGCTCGGCACGAAATTTCCGCCATCGTAACCACGCAGCGACACCACCAAGCATGCAAGCCTCCGAAGATCCAATTCCTACAGCACCTGTTTTCCACTCCCCTTTTTCGGGGGTGTTCCATAGGTTTGCGATGATATTTACACAACGTCCGCACATCACCGCTACACGTGGGTATTCCGTCTCGTCGATGTAATTTATGTCGATGGCTTCATTCATGAGGCGTGTTGCATGCTCATCCATATATGTTGTTACGAATGTTGCTAAGTTGAGCCTCGACTGTGTCTGTGCATAGGTCTCATTTTTGACCATTTGGTATGCAATTTCAGGGGCGGTCATCGACGCAGGGATATGTTGTGTTGGGGCAGGGTGTAGCATCTGCTCCGATGCGTAGATTGCTGTGTGTTGCGAGTTTGTTTTTTTTTCCATTGTGTTTCAGATTTTTGATGTTTTTTTATATCGAAAATTCAAAAACTTTGCCAATATTTGCATAATGATAAGACGAATATCAATTTTGAGCGTATTGCTCTGTTTTATGTGTTGTTGCGTTGTTGTTGCAGAGTCTCGCCATCCCATAGGTTTTGCCTATTGGGATGTTGATTGTTGTTATGATACCATACCCTCACTATTTTACGACGATAATGATTATACGCCCCAAGGTCGTAAAGGGTGGAATACGCATCGTTATAGACAGAAGATTCGCAATATTGTTTCGGTGGTAGATTCCATGCGTATGCCGCTTGTTGCGCTGTATGGTGTTGAGTCGGAGGGGGTAGTGCGAGATATTGTTACTGAATCTAAGATTGATTATTGTTATCTCCACCGCACTAACGATGGGCGTGATGGATTGGATTTTGCACTGCTCTACCTTGCGGATATGTTTTTTATAGATCGAGTGGAGAGTTTTTATGATAGATTATATATTGAGGGCGAGATCGAAAAACGGAGAGTTGGAATATGGCTCACTCGCAATGGGTATCTACAAAAAAGTGGTGCGCCACCTCATCAAGATTCAGTAGATGTTATGATATTGGCAGGTGGTTTTTATCGTGGAGAGTTAAAAAAGATAGGTGTGGCAGATTATTGCACACCACTAGAGCGAAAAGGGTATGGCAACGCAATGTCCTACAAAGGGTGGTATATGCGCCATAGAATAGGTGTCAACGAGAGTGTCGACGTCGAAATGGGTGGTGTATATATCAAAAAGTGGTTGCTTCGAGATGATTACTCTGCCCCTAGAGGGACATACTCAAAGGGCAGGTATATGGGGGGATATAGTAATTATCTACCTTTGTTTATCCATTTTACACTCCCCGATGAAGAGTGATGTTATGTGGGGGATCGCCACCTCTTGCTTTGTGTGGGGGGTATGTTAAAACTTCCCCACTTCGTGAAACACCTGTTGGATTGTAGGGTAGGAGTATGGTAGGAACTCTGCAATTTGGCTCTTAGAACACCAAGCAACTTTTTCGATACCCTCTTCATGTTGAGGCACAAGAACTGCAGTGTGCGAAGAGTGGATTTTGTACCAATGAGTTTGTTTGATCTCCCAGCGACCCCTCATTTTGTAGATATGTCTTGTGGAACAGATTTTATCGCCGATTGTTAATTTGCCAACACCAGTCTCCTCCTCCACTTCACGTAGGGCGCACTCCTCGATTGTTTCGCCCCTCTCCCAGTGTCCTTTAGGTAGATCCCATCTGCCGTTACGATAGATCATAAGATCTTCGTCGTTGTCGTTAGATACGATGCCACCAGCGGCGGTAACTTGTTTGAAGAGAGATGAGATTTTGTGGAATACCTCTTTTGTGTCGGGCGTTATTATTGTGATATCGCCTCGTTCGTTGAGAATACGACAAAGATCATCTGCGGAGTTGATCTCGGAGTGCGAGATTGACGATGCTCTCTGCTCTATGAGAGTTGAAGAGATAACAAGTTTATTTGTACCAAAATGTATGTCGTATCGTTTTTCCATGTAACAAAGATATAAATTTAGTGTGATTAATGAAACTTTAAGGCGAGAATTTAGTATCTAAATAAAAAAAGTAATAAAAGTGGTGTAAAATTTTGTAAAATAGTGAAATATAGCGTATATTTGCACTCCGGTTTAAAAACAATATTAATTTAAACAATAAATATATAACTATGACAAAAGCAGATATCGTAAGCGAAATCGCTAAGACAACAGGAGTGGAGAAGGCACAAGTGCAAACTATCGTAGAGGCATTTATGGATAGTGTGAAAGATTCTATGGCAGAGGGAAACAATGTATATTTGCGCGGTTTTGGTAGCTTTATCGTTAAGAAGAGAGCTCAAAAAGTTGCTCGTAACATCTCAAAGAGTACGACGATTACTATCCCAGAGCATAATATTCCAGCATTTAAGCCAGCAAAGAGTTTTGCTGAGATGATTAAATAAGTAAAGTAAGTTTAACCCAATAAAATCCAAGAGTATGCCAAGCGGTAAGAAAAGAAAAAGGCATAAGATGGCTACCCACAAGCGCAAGAAACAACTGCGTAAGAATCGTCACAAGAAGAAGTAGGTAGCCGACATCTTATTAAGAGTCGCCTAAGAAGAATTAAAGCTAAGGATGAGTATTCTTCCTTAGCTTTAGTCTATTATAGGAGTCACTATTGAGTCAAATTGTTGACATTCAGTGGCTTTAAAATGCAAATTCGACAAATTGTTGATAAATCAATATACATCGATTGTTTTATGAATCGAGAGTTAATAATAAACGTAACACCCTCAGAGATCTCTATAGCCCTCTGCGAAGATAAGGTTTTGGTCGAGCTCAATAAAGAGCAAAGCCAAACGGGTTTCGCAGTGGGGGATATTTATTTGGGTAAGGTGCGCAAGTTGATGCCTGGGCTAAATGCCGCTTTTGTCAATGTTGGTCACGAGAGAGATGCCTTTATTCATTATTTGGATTTGGGTAATCAATTCTCAGCACTTGATAAAATTGTGTCGAGTCACCAGCCGGGCAAAAGAGGGGTAAAGGTTGAGGCTCTAAAACTCCAAGATCCGCTCGAAAAGGGTGGTAAAATAGGGTCGCATCTACAAGTGGGGCAGACGGTGATGGTTCAGATTGCAAAAGAAGCGATCTCGACTAAGGGTCCACGTCTTACGGCAGAGATATCACTTGCGGGTCGCAATGTGGTGCTCGTTCCATTCTCAAATAAAGTTTTCTTGTCGCAAAAAATTCGCTCTGCGGAGGATAAAAAGCGACTAAGACGTGTGGCGGCAGGGGTGCTGCCAAAGAATTTCGGTGTCATAATCCGTACAGCTGCGGTGTCGGCAAAGGATGAAGATATCGAACAAGATATAGTATCGCTACTGGAGAGATGGCGTAAAATCCTCCAAAACATAAGAAAAAATACAGCTCCCGCTCTGCTAATGAGTGAAATGAGTCGTGCGAATACGATTATTCGTGATACTCTCAATGGAAGTTTTTCGCAAATTGTGGTCGATGATGAGGCTATGTATGCCACAATTCGTAACTATATAAAGCTCATAGAACCTGAGCAAGAGAAGATTGTGAAACTTTATAATGGCTCGGTTCCAATATTCGATAATTTCGATATCTCGAAACAGATAAAGTCGCTTTTCGCAAAATATGTGTCACTAAAGCGAGGTGCATATCTTATTATCGAACATACGGAGGCGATGAATGTTATAGATGTTAACTCCGGAAATCGAACCAAAGCGGAGGATAACCAAGAGCAGACGGCGATGGATGTGAATTTGGCGGCAGCGGCAGAGGTGGCACGTCAGTTGAGACTTCGAGATATGGGTGGTATTGTTATTGTGGACTTTATAGATCTGCATAAGGCGGCTAATCGTCAACTTCTTTTCGAGGAGATGGTGAAACTTATGGCAGGAGATAAGGCGAAACATACGGTGTTGCAACTCACCAAATTTGGACTCATGCAGATTACACGACAACGTGTACGACCTATCGCTATTGAGGCGGTGGAGGATGTATGCCCAACATGTAATGGTACGGGAAAGATCCAGCCTACTGTTCTTATTGATAAGACAATAGAGAATCAAATATCGTTTTTGACTGTAGATAGAAAACACAAATATATTCAGCTGCGTGTTAGCCCCTATGTCGAGGCATTTATCACCAAAGGGTTGTTTTCATTGAGACGTAGGTGGAGTTGGAAGTATGGTTGTAAGATTGAAGTTATTGTAGATCAAAGCGTGGGAATCATTGATGTCACATATCATGATAAGAGCGGAAGAAATATTTTAGCGTAGCTATCAATATTTTAGCGATGAGCAAAAAGATAGAAAAACAACAAAATACACAAGCCATCAGAGTAGAGAAACTGTTATCTCTATACTCGGAGTCGGAGGCTTTGGTATTGTTGCAGAGAGAATTTAAGGGTAATAGTAGCACTACCATCCACCTCAAAGAGTTGGTTGGTGGTGCTCTTTCGTCGTATGGCGCAGCTCTCATATCGAGGGTTGGAGGGGTGCATATCTTTGTCGCAGAGGATAAAGATTCGGCGGCATATATGCTTAACGATATGTATGATCTGTTGGGTGAGGAGTCGATATATTTTTTACCTTCGTCATATAAACGTTCGATGATCTATGGTCGTGAGGATGCTAACAATGTTGTGCAGCGAACATCGACGATGAATGCTATTCGACGTGGAGATGCTCCACATGTTGTGGTGTGCACATATCCCGAGGCGTTGGCAGAGAGGGTTGTGGACTCGGATGCTATGAGACGAGAGGTGATAACCATTAAGGTGGGGGATAAACTACCCGTAGATTTCCTTATTGAGACTATCGAAGCGGCGGGTTTCGAGAGGGTTGATTTCGTATATGAGCCTGGACAGTACTCAACACGTGGAGGTATTGTTGATATCTTCTCATACTCTGAGAGTGAACCTTTTCGTGTAGATTTCTTTGGAGATGAGGTCGATTCGTTGCGTCAATTCAATATATCATCTCAACTGTCGCAGAGTAAGTTAGAGTTGGTGGAGATACTTCCGAATTTGAACTCTAATGGAGAGGATAACTCTCGTAAGGTGTCGTTTGCGGAGTTTGTTGGTTCGGGGGTTACGTATTGGTTCTATGATGCTGATTATTCGTTACGTAAGGTTAATGATCTGCGTCGTAAGGTGCTTTCGGATATGGATGATCCATCGCTTATAGATCAGAGAGTGACAAGTCGTAATAAGCTGCTTGTGGATATGCAGAGCAGTCGAGTAATCACACTGCGTGACACGCTAAAGGAGCGAGAGGTCGAAAAAGTTGTGGAGTTTAAAACACGTCCGCAACCGAAGTTCAACAAAAAATTTGAGGTGCTGGCGTCGGATATAATCTCGTCGACACAGAGGGGGTATGAGACTTTTATTATGTCTCGTAACAAAGCGCAGATCGAGCGTTTGCAAAATATATTCTACCAGATAGGCTATAAAGAGTTGGAGGTGAAGTCATATCCCGTGACTCTGCATGAGGGGTTTGTGGATGATGATTTGAGACTCTGTTTTTATACGGATCATCAAATCTTTGATAGATACCAACGCTACAAAATCCGAGGGGAGATTAAGCGAGATGAGCAGATGACCATTGCGGAGTTGAATCAGCTCAAGATGGGAGATTATGTTGTTCACTATGACCATGGAGTTGGAAAATTTGGAGGACTTGTCAAACTCAATGAGAATGGACGAATTCATGAGGCTATAAAGCTGATATATAGGGACAATGATGTGTTGTTTGTGAATGTCCACTCGTTACACAGAATTTCTCGCTACAAGAGTGGGGAGGGTGAGCCACCCAAGACCCATAAGTTGGGAAGTGGGGTGTGGCAACGACTCAAAAGTACCACCAAAAAGGCGGTTAAAGATATATCTCGTGAGCTTATTGCATTGTATGCGAAGCGAAAGGCGAGTGCCGGATTTGCATTCTCCGAGGATACATATCTGCAGCAGGAGCTCGAAGCGTCGTTTATGTATGAGGATACTCCGGATCAAAATGCGGCGTCGCAGGCGGTGAAAAAAGATATGGAGTCATCAGAACCAATGGATAGATTGGTGTGCGGAGATGTAGGTTTTGGAAAGACAGAGGTGGCAATTCGTGCGGCATTTAAGGCGGCGACGGATGGTAAGCAGGTTGCAATATTGGTGCCTACGACAATTCTTGCAATGCAGCACTATCGTTCATTTGTGTCGAGGCTAAAGGATTTTCCGGTGAAGATAGAGTATTTGAATCGTACTAAGTCGGCACGTGAAACAACGATGATACTCAAAGAGTTGGCGGATGGTGCAGTAGATATATTGATCGGCACGCACAAGATTCTGGGCAAGACGGTGAAGTTCAAAGATTTGGGTCTGCTAATTATTGATGAGGAGCAGAAGTTTGGTGTGTCGGCAAAGGAGAAACTCACGGCATTGAGTGTGAATGTTGATACCCTGACACTAACGGCGACACCAATCCCTCGAACGTTGCAATTCTCGCTTATGGGCTCTAGGGATTTGTCGGTTATATCGACCCCTCCACCCAATAGACAACCTATTCTCACGGAGTCGCATGTGTTCTCGGAGGAGATAATCCAAGAGGCGATAGATACGGAGTTGAGCCGTGGAGGTCAAGTGTATATTGTGCACAATAGGGTCGAGGATCTTCAGAAAATCAAAGATATGGTTCAACGACTATGCCCTAAAGTGCGTGTGGGAGTGGGTCATGGAAAGATGCCGGCTAAGGATCTGGAGTCGCTCATCATGGATTTTATATATGGGGAGTATGATGTGTTGTTGGCAACGACAATCATTGAGAATGGAATAGATGTTCCTAATGCTAACACCATCATAATCAACAATGCACAATATTTTGGATTGAGCGCACTGCACCAACTTAGAGGTCGAGTGGGGCGTAGCGACCGCAAAGCATATTGCTATCTGCTCTCGCCGCCCGACGATTTGATAACAAGCGATGCGAGACGTCGACTCAATGCAATCGAGGAGTTTTCGGATTTGGGATCGGGTTTCAATATCGCAATGCAGGATTTGGATATTAGAGGTGCAGGAAATCTGTTGGGTGCAGAGCAGAGTGGTTTTATTGCGGATATCGGCTTCGAGACCTACCAAAAGATTATGCAAGAGGCGATAATGGAGCTTCGTGAGGAGGGTCTCAATGTCGCAGGAATAGCTCCCGAGGATAGTAATGGAGCGGGAGGAGATGTGCGGTTTATTGATGATTCGCATATTGATATTGCGGTGCCTGCAGAGTTGCCCGATTCCTATATTGCTCAAACGGCGGAGAAACTCAAACTGTATCGTGAGTTGGATGCTATAGTTACCGAGGATAAGCTCCAAGAGTTTAGTTCACGACTTGTGGATCGTTTTGGTGCGTTGCCACGTGAGGCGGAGGAGTTGTTGAATGTGGTGCGTCTGAGATGGGAGGCAATACGCCTTGGTATGGAGCGAGTGAAGGTGAAGAATGGTCTTATGATAGTGCACTTCGTAGGCGATCCAAATTCAGCATATTTCAAGAGCGAAACATTTATGGAACTTCTGAAAAAGGTTACAGCACAGCCCGATAGATATGTACTGCGAAATCAAAACGATAGATTGGCAATGACAATTCGTCGAGTTGCAGATATCGAATCAGCATATAAACTTTTAGCAACATTATAATCACGATGAATCTAATTATCGACATAGGAAATAGCCGAGTGAAGGTTGCGGTGGTTGAGGGGCAGAGGATCATAGATTACGCAGCAACAGATGACTATGATGAAAATATTGTAAAAAACTTTGCACAAAAATACGATATATCTAGATCAATCGTTAGTTCAACACGAGGTGTGCAGAGCGGCGTTGTCGACTCTGTGAGGGGTATAGTGGGGCATTGTTTGTTTTTTGATACGGAGCTAAAGATACCTCTCAGTGTACAATACTCTACGCCTCATACATTGGGTCGAGATCGATTAGCTGCGGCAGTTGGAGCTCGTGAAATGTTCGCAGAGGGAGATATGTTGATTGTAGATTTCGGTACAGCGATCACAATCGACTTGGTGACACGAGATGGCGGATTCGAGGGAGGTTCGATTTCGGTGGGACTGATGTTGAGATTTCGTGCGCTGCATGATTTCACTGCATCGTTGCCTTTTTGTGAGCCTTCGTTCGATGAGTTGGATATTGCTCGTTCGACACATGATGCCGTTGTGCAGGGGGTGATGAATGGTGTATGTTACGAAATTGAGGGGTATATTTCGCGATATTTGCAAAAATATGATAAATTATCTGTTATTTTTGTGGGTGGAGACGCAAAATTCTTTGAGAAAAGAATTAAAAATACGATATTTGTGGATCGGGAGCTCTTGTTTAGAGGTCTGAGTAGAATTTTAGATTATAATGCAGAATAAAAAAATTATTGTATCTCTTATGGCGTGTGTTGCAATGTTGTTGTCAACCACACTGTTTGCACAATCAACATCGACTAAGAATACATATTCGATATACTCGATGTATGGGATTGGAGAGATCGCATCACAGGGAACTCTATCTATGAGGTCAATGGGAGGAGCGGGTTTAGCATCGAGAAGTAGTGCGAGCATAAACTTGTTGAATCCAGCGTCATATAGTATTGCACTATCGAAGGGTATACTTTTCGACATAGGTATGGAGGCGTCTCTAATAACAAATGCCCAGAATAGTGGCGGTGAAGTCTCTAAGAGTCAATATATGGCAGCTAATCTGCACAATATTTCGTTTCAAGTTCCCGTAGCCAAAGGGTTGGGCCTAGCTTTCAGTTTGGCACCATATAGTACTGTTGGTTACTATCTTAACGAATATGATACGGATGTAGACACAGGGTTGATAACATATAGTTATAGTGGCTCGGGAGATATTACGGAGGTGAAGTTAGGTTTGGGTTGGAATGTGACAAAGGGACTCTCGATAGGAGTTGCGGCGCAATACTACTGGGGTTTGTTGGATAGATACTATTCGGTGTCGATTCTACCAATCACAACAAGCAAGACATACTCTACAACTCAGGGTCTTAGCAGTCTATACATCTCGAAATTTAAGGCTCAGTTTGGAGTTCAGTGGGATGCAATGTATAAAACGAACCAACGCCTGACGTTTGGTGCGACATATGACATGGGTGGTAATATAGCGGCTACGGAGGAGCTGATGGTTGTGAGTGGATCATCGTCTGATGTTGCGTCGATTGTAGGAAAAGATGCAGTGGCGTATCCGGAGTTAAATTTTCCACATCAATACTCTTTGGGTGTGACATATCGAGATCGTAAATGGAATGCAGCGTTGGATTTCACCTACCAAGATTGGAGTGGAAATTCATCGACACTTACAACCGAGGGGGTGAGTGTGGCGTATGAAAATGTCGGTCATGTGAAGTTGGGATTAGAGTATGTTCCCAACAGAGTAGACTCTCGTAAATATATGAAACGTGTGGCTTATCGAGTGGGAGCGAGATTAGGAAACTATTATCAGAGCTTTGGAGGTCAATCTCTTACGCAGTGGAGTACAACAGCTGGAATTGGATTGCCAATCAATATATTTGGAATGTCGAATATTGATTTCGGTGTTGAGTATGGAGGTTTAGGTACGATGAAAAGTGTTGAGAGTTTAAACCTTGTGCGACAAAATTATTTTAAATTTGCAGTTGGAATCACACTCTTTGGTGATGATTATTGGTTCCAACGAATCAAGTATGACTAAAACAATAATAAATAAATCAAATTTTAAAGATGAAAAGAATTAGACTCGCATTGATTATCTCTTTGTCTGTTTTTAGTTTCGCAGCACAGGCACAGAATGTCGATTTTAATGATCCTCAATATGCAGGTTGGGGAGCAGATGCACCAACACGAGAGCAGAATATGTTGATAAACACATTCTTCCGTGATGCACATACCAACAAAAGTTACGAGGAGGCATCTGGATACTTTAACCAACTTGTGGCGAATTGCCCAGAGGCATCGGAGTCGATTTTTGCTCGTGGAGTTGTGGTGTATAGAGCCAGAGTGACACGTGCTAAATCGTTGGACGAGAAGAAGATTTTGGTGGATTCACTTATGTATGTTCACGACCTACGTTTGAAGTATTATGCTAACCATACCAAGCGTGGAGCAGATTACATCTTGGATAGTAAGGCTCGTGATTTCTATAACTTTAATCGTAATGATCGTGCAGGTTTGCGCGAAGTGTTCAAAACAGCTATAGAGGCTAATGGTGAGAGTGTAGACCCACAATTTGTACTTCTCTATTTCCAAAACTTGTGTGAGGATTACAAGATGGATGAGATTATGGCTGAGGATGTTATGAATGAGTATGAGCGTTTGTCTCCATTCTTTGATGCTTTGGAGAGTGAGTATATCAAATATCGTGATGATTTCACAGCGGCATTCAGTACAAGTGGTGTTGCGACGTGTGAGAATTTGGAATCTATCTTTGCATCGAAGATTATTGCCGATCCAGAGAATACGGAGCTGTTGAATAAGTGCGTTAGATTGATGTCGAGACTTAAGTGTGATTCACCATTCTATGTATCTATTGTCGAGAAGCAATATCAGTTGGAGCCATCTGCACAAGCAGCAATGACTTTGGCTGCAATATATCAAGGCAAGGGTGAGTATGACAACTCTTCGAAGTATCTACGCGAGGCGTTAGCTGTTGAGGAGGATGTCGAGGCACGTGAGGCACTTAATTCACGTATTGCACTTGTTGAGTTGGCGGCAAATCGTATGGATGCAGCGGCAGCGGCAGCAAGAGAGTCGATCAATACACCAGATGGTACGAAGTCTGATAATGGAATTGCATATTTTGTTCTAGCACAATGTTATGCAGCGACAGCATCGGCATGTTCTGGATTTGATGGTCAGGCGATATTCTGGGCAGCGTATGATGTTATGTCGTTGGCATTGGCTAACTTCTCATCTGACGAGGCGGAGTATAAATCAGTGGCGCAAAGTAGTTTGAATTCATATCCTAGTTACTTCCCATCTCAAGAGGAGTGTTTCTTCAACGAGGTGAAGGATGGTGATAGTTTCACAATTAAATGCGGTATGGCGACAGGTTTCACAACAACAGTTCGTGTGCGCAAATAGTTAGAAATCGCAAAGTAGATAGATGTATAGACCCAATATATTAAGATCAATTATAGCACTCCTCTCCTATGTCATAATAGGTGGGGGTGCTATATCGCTATTTTCATGTGGAGGTGAGACTCCGCAGGTCAAGAGTGTTTCATATGAAACGTTGATGA
>JAWXSU010000002.1:0-30824 GCA_044434245.1 Rikenellaceae bacterium
CCAATAATTATTTTGCACTACTATATTTTCAATTCAATAGCAAAAAATCTCATCTTCAATAGCACTATCAAAAACACACCAATAATTATTTTACACTACTTAAAGATATGTTATCAAAAATCAAACTTTCTTCACTCATGCTTCTTGCAACTATCGTTGTCGGTTGTGGCGGAGCAAGCAAATCAAAGGTTCAGAAGTTGGATATACCCTCTTCTCCTATTACATCCGAGAGTGACTCCTTGGCATATATCATAGGTCTAAGTGTTGCCCAAAACCTTATGGCGATGGATTCAATGATTGATCTAAGGGTTGTTGGTACAGCACTAGCTCATGTGGCGGATAGCAAACAGCTGATTACTCCAGATAATGCACGTGAAGCATACCTTCGTTATAAACTTCATATCGAGCCGGAGCGTCAGCGTAATTACGAACTTCAATATCTTAAGGAGTTGGCGCAGGCGGATCGTAGCTACACGCTGTCGCAATATGGTTTTATATACAATGTGGCAGTTATCGGAAATGAGGCTCTCACTCCTCGCAACAATGGTGATTGGGTTGAATTGCACTACACTATATCACGCATGGATGGTAGCGAGGTGTTATTCTCTAGCTACGCCATAGATGAGCCCGTGAAGAGTGCTTTTTCGGATCTGCCAGAGGGTATAAAACACGCCATAAAACTAATCGGTAATGGTGGAAAGATCGTCGCACTAATTCCTTCAAAATTAGCTTACGATAGTGAGGGTGATGCGGAGTTGGGAATCGTGCCATTCGAGACTCTTCTCTATGAAATCGAACTCACGAATGTCGAGAAGAATGGCGCAAAAAGACATGAGGCGACCAATGATAAGAACTCTTTTTAAGTAGGGGGCGGAATATAAAAATAACAGGCGAAAAAAGTTCAAACCTTAATTCGCATTAATGGATAAATATGGCACAACCAATACAAGCCCCCGAAGAGTGGGATGGAGTAGCTATGCCCGCAAGATTTTGGGCGATTCTGGCTGCGCTATTTGCGGTGTCATTAGGTGTGTTGGATGGTGTCATTGCGAATCTTGCATTGCCCACTATAGCGGCTGATTTGGGAGTGTCGCCATCTGAGTCTATTTGGATTGTTAATAGCTACCAAATATCTATTGTTGTGTCGTTGCTGTTGTTTGCGGCATTGGGCGATTTTTGGGGGTATAAACGAATCTATTTAGCTGGTTTGGTGTTGTTTATGGTTACATCCGTGGGGTGTGCAATGTCGTGGAATTTAAACTCTCTGATATTTTTCAGAGTGATCCAAGGTATTGGCGCAAGTGCCGTGATGAGTATTAACACCTCGGTGGTAAGGATTATCTATCCCCGAAAGATGCTGGGTCGAGGTTTAGGTATAAACTCAACAGTGGTGTCGGTGACTGCAGCTTTAGGACCTACGGTGGCGGGGGCAATACTCGCGGTGACTGATTGGTCGTGGCTATTTCTGGTCAACATACCGTTAGGGGTTGTGGCGATACTCTTGGGGTTGAGATATATTCCCGAAAACCCAGTTTTGCAAAAATCATTATCGTTTAAGTGGAGAGATGCTTTGCTTCATATAGCCTCTTTGGGTTTGTTGTTTGCTGTTGTAACGTCGCTTTCGCATGGAGTTGCGGTGTGGACGGTTGTATCTCTAGGGGTGGCTTTGGTGGTTGTGGGATATATATATGTTAGGAGTCAACTCAAAAGAGAGTACCCTATACTGCCTTTCGATCTGCTGAAGATTCCGATATTTTCGCTGTCGGTTGTGACGTCGATCCTATCTTTTGTGGCGCATATGTCCACTATGGTTGCACTGCCATTCTTCTTGCAGGTTCAGTTGGGGTGTAGTGCAGTCGAGACGGGGTTGTTGATTGCGGCATGGCCGGCACTAAATATGGTCACAGCTCCTATAGCGGGATTTCTTGTCGAGAGGTTGCATGCTGGAATATTGGGCGGCGTGGGGCTACTTATCCTCACGGTGGCGTTATTCTCGTTGGGGGCGATATCTCAGGATGACTTCACATCGTTCGATATTGTGTGGAGACTTGCGATGTGTGGTTTGGGTTTTGGTTTATTTCAGCCACCCAATAATAGCGTGCTTATAGCTTCGGCACCTCTTCAAAGGAGTGGTTCAGCGAGTGGAATGATGGCAACATCGAGACTTGTGGGGCAGACATTTGGTGCGGCATTGGTGGCGATGCTCTTCTACTTCATACCTCAAGAGAGTGCTAATCAAATTTTATATATCAGTGGAGGTTTTGCTGCTGTAGCAACAATTCTTTCACTTTCTCGACTTTCGTTGCCATTGCCGAAATCACTTCAAAGAGAGGAAGTTGACGCTGCTTAGAGAGACGAAGAGAAATTTTTGTTTATTTTTAGTTAAATTTATCATCAAAATATTTGGCAAAACCAAAAATCATGCTTATCTTTGCATCGCTTTAGAGCACCGGATTGAGCTATGGTGTAATGGTAACACAGCTGATTTTGGTTCAGTCGTTCAAGGTTCGAATCCTTGTAGCTCAACATTAGAGAGGTGTTTTTCACCTCTCTTTTTTTTGTTGAAAGAGAAAATTTATTAAATATAGCGGAGACACTCTGCCGCCGCAAAAAGTTCTGAATATGTTAAGTAGACGTTTACTAAGAATTAAGGTCCTAAAAGCCCTCTACGCACACCTCCAAAGTGAGGGTGATAATCTGATCGCAACAGAGAAATCAATGATGACAGCCATTGATAAATCGTATGACCTATATTTCCAACTAATGCTTCTCCCCTCGGAGATCGCACAATATATGGAGGAGCGTCAAGAGATGGCTCGCAAGAAGCATATCACAACATACGAAGATCTAAATCCCAACACCAAACTTATAGATAGTGCATTTGTCGCTCTGCTTAACAATGCAGATTCGATTAACGACTACGTGTCGGCACGAAAGCTCAACTGGAAAAAAAACCCAGAGCTTATAAAGACAATCTATGGTCAGCTCACGGAGAGTGAATATTTCAAAAAATATATGAGTTCGCCCACAAACTCCATAAAGGAGGATATCGAGATGTGGGAGCAATTCTTCTTGGTGGAGGTTCAAAACTGCGAACTTCTGGATGAGGTTTTGGAGGAGCAGTCGTTGATGTGGAGCTCAGATCTTAGTTTTGTGCTACCTTTGGTTATGCGCACACTTTCGTCAATTCGCCCTTCGCACACAGATATCAAGGTGATGAAGAAGTTTAAGAATGATGATGATCGTGATTTTGTGAGAACGCTATTGCAAAAGTCGCTCATTAATTTCGATCGCAATCAAACATACATCGAAAAATTCACAAGTAATTGGGATCTGGAGCGTATTGTCTTTATGGATAATCTGGTTATGGTGATTGCAATGTCGGAGTTGGTTGCATTCCCGGAGATTCCGGTTAAGGTGACGTTGGATGAGTATATCGAGATATCTAAATTCTACTCAACACCCGGAAGTAGCATCTTTATAAATGGTATCCTTGATAAAATGGCGATATCGTTGACCGAAGAGGGGGCGATAGTAAAGGTTGGTCGTGGGTTGATGTAATTTTTTACTCGACAAAATAGTAGGTCGAGATTCTCAATATAGGTGATTTCTGAGGATGGGAGGTTAAACTTTCATATTCTTAGAAGTCACCTCTTTTTTTGTGGTGGTGTGTTTGTTGTGTTGCTTTGTGTGATAGCTCAACTCGGGATTCGGGTTGAGCTATATTATTAATTTTATGGGTGATTTGTTGTTTAGATCACTTTCTCTCTTAACAAGAGAGTCTATCTCTTTTATGTTTTTGATAATTAACATATTAGAAGTTTAATTGATTAAAAATTGCTAAACATGGTAAGCAAAAATAATATAATGGCAACTTTTTCTTTGATTAAAAGTTGCTGTACACGATATTTTTTCATACTTTTACCGGAGTTGTATCTTCTCTTGTTAAGAGATTGTATGAATTAATATACCAAAATGCATGGTGTGGGTGTGGGATATGATAGTTGCAAAAGATGTATTGTAGTGGGTGGTTATTAGTTTGTATTTAGAAAGCTATGATTTTAAATATAGAATTTGAGGTATAGAATATAGATATCCGATTAAACAAATAGAATGAAAAGAAGAGTACCCCTAATAACTATTTTGTTCATCTTAATACACATCTGTTCATATGCGCAAAGAGCTGTTGTCTCCACAGATGTATTGAAGTGGACGGTAGCTACGCCAAACATTAATGTAGATGTTTTATTAACTGATAGATTTACAGCTGCGATAGAGTTGTCGGCGAACCCATTCGAGAAGATGTATGGAGAGTTGTATACCAAACATCTGTCAATCTCACCCGAGGTTAAATATTGGTTTAAGCGTCCTATATATTCGCACTATTTGGGTGCCAATTTTTTGTATTCTATGTTTAATGTAGGCTACAAAGATTATCGAGAGTGCGGAGATATTGTGGCTCTGGGTATAACGTATGGGTATAGTATATATCTGAATCAACGATGGTCGTTGACTCCATCTGTAGGAGGTGGTGTTGGTTTTCTCAATAGCGGATCTGTAGAGGATGGGCAATATCAGCCTACCCAAAGAAGCATAAAGCCAGTAGTTACAAAATTGGGGATATCCATATCATATTTAATTGATTAACAATCTATGAGAGTCATAAAGATATATAATTTAGTAGCATTACTATTTGTAGCAATAGCATTTAACATGGGGGTTCAGAATCTTTATGCTCAAAATGAGTTGCGTGTAAATGGTGTTGTGAAGAGTGCTCACTCGAAAGCCCCAATTAGAGATGTGGGAATCACCGTTGATGGTGTTTTTAAGTGTTATTCTGATGTGGATGGACGATTTTCGTTGATAATTTCTCGTGATGCCGAACTCTATTTTCAACATCAAGACTATGATGACAATAAAGTCAAGCTCAAGGGGCAACAAGAGATAAGTGTGCAGCTGCAAGAGCGAGTAGTTGAAATCGAGGAGGTGGTTATCTCGTCAACGATCCGACGCAAACAAATCGGAGTTGAGCAGACGGAAATAGATGTGAGAGGTAACTATCTGCACATAGATACCAAATATTATGTGCCGACATATCTGTTTAAGACGGATTTTAGATTTATAGCACAACCTGTTATTGTTGATAAGACGTTGGGCGAGACAAGGATATTGAGACCCGTTGTGATAAATGGAGACAAATATGAGTTGATCCAGAATCGTTGGTTGCATTTTGGTGAGAGTGTAGACTCGTTGTCGCCTTATGTTGTAGAGAATCATATAACCCCACAGAATAATGTCTACGCATACCGAGATTCTGTGTTGATAAGCGAGAGAGACCCCAAGCTGCAAAATGACTACTATTCAGATTGCTACCTAGCTTTGGTGACCTATCACGAGCCTCCTGTGTTTGTCGATACAGTAACTATTGCACGAGGTTTAGTTGATCCGGCTCGTCACTTTGAGTACAACATAGAACCCATGCAACTTAACAATACCCTCTTGGAGAGTGGTGTAGAGCCATATTTGATACCAACGGGGTTGGATACAATATATATCCCCACTTATGAATTAAAGTTGCAACAAGTTAGTGGAGTTGCAAAAATCGAATTTGAAGTAAACAGCTCAATCATAAATTATGACAATGAAGCTACACGGTCGAAAATTGAGGAGATTCGAGGATTTCTGGATATGTTACAACGAAATCCAGATGCGACGATAAAATCAATATCGTTGTGTGGATATGCGTCACCAGAGGGTATGTTCAGTAAGAATAAGGTTTTGGCACAAAGTCGTACGGATGAGATGTTGCGACTGATTGTCACGACACTCAACCCCTCGCTGTTGAAATATATAGAGCTCAACACAGATAGTTATGTTGAGCCATGGAGTAGAGTCGCAGATCTACTCGAAGAGGAGCATGCTGAGCTGAGTGCTAAGTTACGCAAAATAATCGTGGAGAATAATGGTCAATACAACACCATCAACAATATTGTTGTAAAGATGCCGGAGTATCGAAGTGTGATGTTGCCCTATTTGGAGCAGCTGCGTACTGTGACATATAAGATTGAGTACTCGGTATACAAGCCACTACCATACGAAGTCATACGTGAGAAGTATGGGCGCAAGGAGGAGTTGACTCGTTACGAATATTATGTGTTGATCTCTCATGAAACAGATGCATCGATCATTCCACAGATGGAGAAGGATGCTATCGCAGCATTCCCTGACTTCACGATTTTTGTGAACCGAGCAGCAATAAATCTTATCCGTGAAGATTCTGTTGATTTAGATTTGTTGCAACCCTCTCTGAGGTATAAGAACCCACCAATGCCGATAATATATAATCAAGCTACGATGGCAATAAAATGCGATAGTGTTTTTGTGGCAGACTCGTTGGTGACAAAGATTGAGACATACCCCGAGGCAGAACACCTTGTGAATGTGTTGCGTGTCCTGAAGGGTGATTTTTCGGGAGCATATCCATACTATCAAGATACGCATAGTATCAACGAGGTGATTTTGTTGTTGGCGATGGATCGTAATGCTGAGGCAAAGAGTTTGATGGATCAGCTGATGCTAACCCCCGAGAATCAAAACAATGCAAAGTATTGTTACATATATGCAGTGTGTGGAAATAGGTTGGATGATTTGAATACGGCAATAATATTTTTACAACAAGCGATGTTATTAGATCCCGACTATGAAGAGTCCGTGCAGCGCGACGCCGATCTCTTGGATATCTATGAATTGTTAAACCAACAACAACAAAACAGCAATGAGTAGATCGACAAAAATATTATTATTTATTCTATCCGCCATCGGTGCGATAGTGCCTAATTGTGTAGTTGCACAAGTTGAAGGTGTCGAGCCTCCACAGCGTAGTGCTATGACAAATATGTATCAAAATCCGCAACCTTGGAGTGGTCGTTATTTTGCGGAGTCACATACGCTCCTAGATAGGCTTTATATAAATCTGGGGGGTAATATTGGAGCATTGTGGAACAAGTCAAATGAGTTAGACAACTCGATGACGGGTTACAATGGTAATTTTACTGTAGGTTATCGCCTCTCTCCAGTTCATATAGTCGAGGCGGGGTATTATTATGGCAATCTAGAGAATCGAGGTGTTCAGCAGGGTATGGAGCTATCCTACTTATTTGATCTTACATCTTATGCATCTCGCAGTGAAGAGCCCCAAAGGTGGCAACTTCTTTTCAAGAGTGGTGTCGAAGTGGGTTTTGATCGTCCTGTGTCATTGGCGATAAATGGGGCGATGCGACTTCAATACAATATGTCGCCATCTGTGGGTGTTTATGTTGAGCCCAAGATGTCGTTTTTTGCGACTCCATCATACACCACTAGCCATAATAGTCGTTCGTTCGCCTATACTTCGATCTCTGCAGGTCTATCATTCAGGCTTGGAAATATCGTAGATTCATACAAAAGGATGCAGGATAGATTCAACGATCCCGACTACGAGATTGTTCCTTTATTTGCGGTTAAGAGTAATCTGTTGTTTGATCTAGCGACAATCCTTAATATAGAATTTGAGATACCTATAAAAAATAGATGGTCGATTTCTGCCGATTATCAATTCCCGTGGTGGATCTTCAGCGATGGTGTGAAGTGTGGTTCAAGTAGTAGAATACAGCTGCTTAACGCTAATTTGGAGGGGCGTTATTGGTTCGGAAAACGAGACGATAAATTGGCATTGACAGGTTGGTTTGCGGGTCTTTACACAGGCGGTGGATTATATGATGTGGAGTATAAATCGGAGGGATACCAAGGAGAGTTCTTTGTCGCTACGGGTGTGAGCGGAGGTTTTGCGCACACGATAAATCCTAAGGGTAACCTACGCATGGAGTATATGTTGGGGGTCGGATATATGATAACACAATATCGTTACTATGAGTCTCACCTCGGAATTGATGACACATGGCACGTCATCCGCAAACAGACAGGTGAATTTACATGGTTTGGGCCAACGAGAGCTAAGGTATCGCTCGTGTGGATGTTGAATAGAACAGTTTTAAAGGGGGGAGGTAGACGATGAAAAATATAGCAAAACTATTGATTTTACCACTCATCATTGTTGTATTGCATTCGTGCGAACGACAGAAGTTGATGGAGGATTGTATCTGCACCACCAAGGCGGCAATTCCGATACATATAGATTGGGAGGCATCGGGTGTTACGCCCAAAAATGTCACAGTGTTGTTGTACAACAAATCGGATGGTTCGTTAGCGCAGGAGCATATGTTCCAACACAACGACGCAGATATCCAATCCTACATCTATGTTCCGATGGGGGAGTATACGGTTGTAGTATTCAACGAGCTGAGGGGTCAAATTGAGTATGTTGATGTCGAGGATCACGAGAGTCTTTTGACTCTAAAGTTTGTCTCCGAGACCAATAACTCAGCTATTGCACGAAGTTCAACACTGGACTATGTACAACAGCCGGGAGGTTTGGCGGTTCAGATAGTCGAGGATTTTGAGGTAACCAAGGAGGTTATACTCTACACGGCGACAATGGGCGATAGTGTCACAGATGATGACACTTCGAAATCTACGGATGAGGATGTGTCAAGATCCACATCTACTGCGCTGATGAATATCGAGACCGAGCAAAAGACATGTTGGTTGACTATCACTGCTCACTTCAAGAATTTGAACTATGCACGCATGCCGTCACTTGTCGATCTATCCAATATCGCCAATGGATATTATGTTGGCAGCGATAAGAATACGCTAGATCCGGCACGTATGCAATTTACGATGAATAACCGCACCTATGATGAAGGTTCTGACTCCGAAGGAACGATCTCAACAACAGTTGCACTTTTTGGAACATTGGGAGATAGACTTTCGACGAGTGACCACACGGATGAAACGCCGATTACCATAGATATTTTATTTATGCAGATTGACGAAGAGCAGTCATTGGTAAACTATAGCCAAGATGTTACCGACCTTATAGAGTTTGGGGATGATGGCTTAAACCTCACCATCGATATTGACTTTAGCGACCCTCTACCTGTTGTCACCCCCGAGGGTTGGGAGGATTCGGGATTCTCGACTGGTTTGGAGGATTGGACTGTTGTCGAGGTGCCACTTATAAATGGATAATTTACTTTATGTATCATTATTAATAAACATTTTTTAACAAACATTTTTAAACATTTAACACAAACAAAACAATGAAAAAATTATTTTTATCAGTAGCAATTCTTGCAGCGTTTGCAAGTTGCTCAAAGAATGAGGTCTTAGATGGTGCTACCTCTAAGTCGATTAGCTTTACAAGTCTTAATGACAATGTAACGCGCGCAGAAACTGAAGGTCAAACTAGTGGTCAAGCAAATGACCAAGAGTCGGACTACAAGGTTTATGCTGTAACATCATCAGTGAATGACGCTTGGTACATTGATGGTACTATCAACACAGATCGTACAGGTACAAACGTTACCTACTACTGGCCAAATGTAGATGGTGAGACAACAGATTTCTACGCTTATGCTCCTGCTGATGCTGCAACTGCAACTGCAACTCCAATCAGTGTAATCTCTGTAGAGTATGCAGTAGATGGTTTAGAAGACTTCACTGTTGCTACTCCAATTGAAGACAGAGAGTATTATGATGGTGACGATAATACGACCGATAGTAATGCTGTAGATTTCGTATTCTCACACATGCTAGCAAAGGTTACAGTTCAGGTTGCTCTATCTGAGTCTTTGACTAAAGCTGGTTACACTCTAGGAGAAACTAACACTGCTGTAATTGGCGTAAATGAGTCTGTAGGAACAGTTGATGTTATGGCTAAAATTCCTGCTATGGATAATGCAGAGTCTAAGACTGAAGCTACTTATGATGCAAATTTAGATACATACTATGTATTGCCACAAGGAGCAGAGGGTTGTACAGTTCAAGCGACAGGTGTTACAATCTATAACTCATTGGAAACTGTAATTCACTCTGATAAGGCTCTTCTTGAGTACAAAATTTCTGCTGAAAATGCAAAACTTTTTGATGAAACAACATCATCATTCGTTGCAGGTAAGGCTTATGTAATTACTCTTACAATTACAGATTTGTCTTCAGATGAAGAAGGTGATCCTCTATTTGGTGGATCAATCAACTTCTCAGCAAGTATGGTTAACTGGGATGAGGTTGGAGTTGGTCTAACACAAGGTTAATCCACTACAACAAATTTACACAGGCTGTAAGAGGGTGATTCCTCTTACAGTCACAAGATTTAATAAAACAAACTAAAAAATAATCGTATGAAGTGCAAAATACTATTATGGGGTGCGAGCTTGATGTTGACAATAGTGGCGGCATCGTGTTCGAATGACGACAATGCGGAGGTCGAGAATAGTTATAGCGACAACATCTGTTTTGCTATAAGTAGCAATAACGATATAGTTGCTACAAAGGGGGCAATGTTTAGCATGAGCAACCAGCCCGAAAGCATAGGTGTGTTTGCTTACTATGACTATGATAGTATATTTATCAACAATGGCGAGGCGGTGGGTTCTGGTGCATATTGGACATTTAACCCTTCGCAACCGTGGACGACACCATTTCTCGATATTATAACCTACGCCCCCTATGCCGACTCAACAAATGGTTTGACAATCGAGACATCGGAACAGGAGTTGCTACAGATACGATACACAACCCCTGCGCATGCCGATGATCAACCCGATTTTATATATTCGGCAAAGGAGACCTATATGTCTAAGTCGTTGATAAATCTATCGTACGAGCATCTTCTGTCGGCTGTGTCGTTCACCATAAAATCAACATCTATAGATTTTAGCCTGTATGACGCCGAGATATCTATGCGCTATTTATATACATCGGCTCTTTTGTCGGTGAACTACAAAGTAAACCTCGATTGGAGTGAGTATCAGTTTGACTACGACAACGACTACTACATTGATGTGGAGGATACGACCACCACAGGTAGCGATGGATACTACTCAATCCAAAGTGATGGATATTATATGTTCTTGCCACAAATCCTCACGGGAAATGCCTTGGCAACACTAACCCTTACACACAAATCAACACAACAAGAATCAGAATATTACTTCCGATTCATAGAGTTTGAGGAGTGGGTTGAGGGGTCATACTACAACTACATTATGTACATTTAACCCCAAGAGTAGTTTAGATGAAGAGATTATTACTATATAAAATATTGATGCTACTCACGATTGTGGGCGGTGTGGCGTGTAGCACAAATACTACATCCGAGGGTGTGAAAAGTTCAGTCATTGGGATATATGTTTACGATATATCCGATGCTGATCTATCTATGCGTGCAACACCACTTCAAAGTGTGTCGGATCTAACCGAATTTAGAGTGTTTGCTTATGATGAAGATGGAGCTGCGTATATCAACAATCTACAAGCCATATATAGTGATTTTGTATGGGGATTTTCACCTGAACAATATTGGACTTCGGGGAGTTTGAATTTTATATGTTATGCACCCTCTTCGAGTGATAGCAATGGAATGAGTGTCGCAAGTTTGGGTGATAATAATCTGACAATATCCTACCTAACACCTACGGATGTGACTCTGCAACCCGATATTGTTGTGGCAACACCTGTGGAGTGTGTCGAAGATGGTGGGGTTGTTGAGATCGAATTTTCACATAAACTGTCGGGTGTAGCACTAAAGATTGCGGGTGATAGCAGTGTCGAGGTGACGAGTGTTACCATAAGTGGAGTGCATGATAGCTCGACACTATCGTTAGACAACGATACATATAGCTGGGCCACTCCAACAACATCAACCTCTGGGCTATCATACGCAATGGGGTTGATCGACGTGGCATCACCTCAGAGTTCTGATGAATATACGACTGTAACTGCCGAAGATGGATATTTGATGATGTTGCCACAAGAGATACCTACTTCTGCAACATTCACCATCGCAGCAAAAAATAGCGAGGGCGAAACCGTAGAGAGCGTATATAGCTTTGGTGAGGGTGCCGAATGGGTAGAGGGAAACATATATATCTACTCGCTACTATTTGAGGAGCAGGGAGAGGCGATAGTATTTGTCGATATAGAGGTTATCCCTTGGAACGAATATATCATAGATGGCGATATGTTGGGTGGTGCAGCGACTCCCGAATCGGACGATAGCGATGGTGTGTTGATATTGCCATCTCAAATTTCGGTCTCGGGGTGGAAACCGAATGAGTCAACAGATTTAAACTAAAAGGAGAGGTATGATGAAGATGTTTAAATATATATATGTTATAGCAAGTGTCGCAGTGTTGAGCTCTTGCATTAAGGATGTGGCGGTAGATGATTTTTCGAGCTCTACTATCGAATTTGATGTCTATGTCACGGAGCAGACATACACGAAAGCTAATATTATAACCCCAAGCAATCAAGCTCAAACATTTGCCGACTTTGGTGTCTATGCTGTTGAGCAGACCGAAGATGTGGATTACTCAAACAAAGATCTATATTTGATAGATGGTCAAAAGGTTACATACGAAAGCGAATTCGAAGCGTGGCGATATAATGATTATGCGAATTGGCCAACAAATCAAAATGCAGTCGAATTTATAGCCTATGCTCCATTTGAACATGAGGGTTTTGCTTCTCAGATAAACGATAGTGGAGAGTTGGTGATAGATTACCACACATATCCAACAGATATAGATGCTCAAGTGGATCTTATGGTGGCAGATAATTTGGTGCAATCAGAGAGCAACTCAGATGTGAAACTCAACTTTAACCACACTCTTTCAGCTTTGGCATTTAAGTTTGAAGGAGATGAGGATATCGCCATAAACTCTATAGGTTTCAGGGGTGGTTGCACGAGCGGTGTTTTGACATCTTCAGCTTCGGGGTTCGAGTGGTCGGATAGAGTTGTCGATGGTGAAGCACTCTTTGGAGTTACATTTGAGCAGGGAAAAAATATTATATCAGAGAGTGAGGATCTTTCGACTGCTGATAGTGGGGACTATATAATAATGATCCCATACGACATGGTGCAATCCTTCAAAATCGAGATCTCATACACAACAACCACACAAACAACATATACGGCGTCGATATATCCAAAGGATGATACCGCATGGGAGGCAGGAAATATATACACATATACCATTGAGGTTGAGGATGATGTTGTTGATGAGTCGTTGAACAACATAAAATTCGGAGTCGGATTGGAGATAACACCATGGGGTGCGGGTCAAGATGAAGACGATGATAATGTATTGTCGTCGACCGATGACCCCTCGATGTTGGATAGTCGTAGTGAAATATCGAACTGCTATATGATTGATTCCGAGACTAAGTACGACACATATTATATCCCAGTCGATGAGCGCATATATGAGTTCTGGGGCGGATACCAAGGGCTTACGGGTGATGATTTGGCTGACTACACGCTCGATGAAGATGATGATTGGTTTATGGATGTGATATGGTACACGGGCGACCTTATGGATTTTGAAAATTTGAATACTTCGGAAACTGAGTATGCTCTGGATGAAGAATCTACGGATGTTACATACTCTTACACTACGGGGTTGATGAATAGTTCGGAGTCTACGTTTATGACCTTTAGTCGTTTAGATCCCACATCGGATGAGTACCAAAATCTAGCTCGCAATACCAAAGTCACGGCGGAGGGTTGCACCAACAACTATGTCACCCAAAATGCCAAGGCGATAATGAAAATCTCGATAGATTGGAGTGCAGCAACGGCAGCGGATGCTTTGAACGGAAATATCTTCGTGGCTCTAAAAAAGAGAATCAACGGAAGTAGTATTTTGTTGTGGAGCTGGCACTTCTGGGTTACGGACTACAACCCGAATGTCACACCTGTGGCAACAGAGATTGAGGGTAACTACACCGTGCAAAAAGGAAATGTGCACAAATATCGCGATAGTGATACTCAAACTACGCCAATTTGGGAAGTTGGAGGGTTGTATTATGATAAGCGTATGATGGATAGAAATCTTGGTATGCACTCTACTACAAGGGACTCAGATTCACCTTATATGGGAACAATATATTATCAATATGGACGTAAGGAGCCGTTTGCTTATTTTGGAACGTCAAGTACAGAGTATACATATTATAGTCCGGGAGTTAATTACTCTACTATCTGGTATACATCTACTTCGTCGAAGAAAACAATGAAAACTGCTATCCAAGCACCGACTAGTGTTTATCAATATTCTGCTAATAGTACCACATACGCAACTTGGCTTAGTGATGATGTTGCATCTGTCACAACTTGTGTATGGAATGATGCGAATGTTCCTTCCACATACCAATATAGTTTATACTCTACCCGAAAATCTATGTTTGACCCTTCGCCTTTGGGGTGGACGATTCCTCTTTATGCGGCATGGAATGGGTTTATAGATAGAAACTATCTCTTTGATGGTGATGAAGATTTTTATCACGAATCAACCGTAGGTGTTACATTTTTCGACTATATATTCTTCCCTTTTACTGGGTACTATTATTATTACCATGCGTCGAGTTATTATTATAGTGCGACAACTTATCTTAGTCTTTGGTCATCTAATTCGTATACTACTACTCAAGGAAGGAGATTGAGTTTGCGGTACAATAGTACTAGTACTTATATATATTCTCCATTTTACTCTGGCTCTTATGGCTATGCCTACGAGAATACCCCAATGCCAATCCGTTGCATCCAAGAGTAATAACCCCTAAAATAAACAGTAATGAAAAAAATAATATACATACTCTCTGCACTTGTTGTTTCGTTTGGGGCTTGCACATCTCCGGACGATGGGGTCGACATCAACTCTGTGGGCGGAATAGGCTTTAGCGTGGGGTCGTTAAGCGGATCATACACGAGGGTAGAGATCATAACAGAAAAGAACCAAACAGAGTACTTTACCGATTTTGGTGTCTATGCCTTTGAGCAAACATCACCCATAAACTACACGGAGTCACCCTTGATGGATCGTCAAAAGGTGTCGTACGACAAGAGCTACTCGAAGTGGATATATAGCGACTTCGTGAAGTGGCCATCGTCGGGTCTTGGAGCGGAGTTTTTCGCCTACGCACCCTACGAGGATGATACCTTCACCACCAACATGAACGATGATGCACAGCTAGAGCTGCACTATACGCACCCTAGCCATGTGGATGACCATGTAGATATTATGGTTGCCGACTATGTGAACCAAACAGATACGTATTCGAATGTGCCACTCACCTTCAACCACCAATTTGCCGCTATCGCATTCAAGATATATGGCATGGGTGAAGTGGCGGTGACATCGGTCGGTTTCAAGGGCGGCTACGAGAGCGGCATCATCAAGATGGATTCGACAGGTTGCGTGTGGAGCGACTGCGTATTTAATGCCGATAGGGTGTTTGGACTAACTTTCGACACGGAGGAGGCCTCTATCGAAGAGCCAATCATAACTGCCGAAAGGGGCGATTATATGATGATGATTCCCCTCGAAAAGGTGGCGAGTTCAGATATGTATATCACATATATCAACGGCAACGGAGATAGTCGTGAGGCTACAATATATTCGGATGAGGTCGTGAGTTGGGAGTCAAACAAAATCTATACATATACGCTAACTCTCATTGACGATAGTGCGGAGGTAGACGTAGAGCTAGGAAATATTGTCTTTGGATTATATGTCGATATTGAGTCGTGGGATTCGGGAATTGTAAGCGAGGAGCAGGAGGAGCTATTGAGCGAGAGTGACCCCTCGTTTATAGATAATCGCAGCGAGGTTTCGAACTGCTATATGTTTGATTCATCGCTTGGCGACCAAGTCTATTATATCCCTGTAGATGAGCGCATATATGAGTTTTGGGCAGGCTACCAAGGTTATAGTGGCGAGACTCTCACCAACTACACCCTCGCCGAGACAGACGAGTGGTATCCCGACATTATATGGTACACGGGCGACATATATGGTTTGTCAAATGATGAGACAATATCCGGTGTGACAGACTATGGATATTGCAACCTAATTGGCGATGACGACACCCAAATCAAGTTCGAACGCCTAGACCCCGAAAGTGAGGAGTACATAAATCTGATGCGCAACGAAAAAGTCACAGCACAGGATTGTACCACCAACTTCGTGACCAAAAATGCGAAGGCGATAATGAAGATTACCCTCCCTTGCAAGACTATGGGGATTGATGATGCCAATATATTTGTCGCGGTCAAAAAAATGATAGGTACGACTCAGACTATACTTTGGAGCTGGCATTTTTGGATTACCGACTACAACCCCAACACCTCCGCCCCTCAATCAACAGATATAGAGGGCAACTTTGAGGTGCAAAATGGGCATGTGCACCAATACAAAGACTCCTCGACTCAAACATCGGCAGTGTGGGGCAGCCGTGGAATATATTCAGAGAAATATATGATGGATAGGAATGTGGGTATGTTTGCGGAGAATAAGACCTATGCAGCTTATGGAGATCTTCTTTATTATCAATATGGAAGAAAGGATCCTTTCCCATACAATAATCCTCTGTATTACACTATGGGTGCGAACTTTTCATCTCTTTCATTCACTGCATTAAGTAGTACCAATTACTCTAACTACACAATGAAAACAGCAGTTCAATCGCCAACGGTTCGATATAGGTCAAACTACACATACCCGTGGTTGTCGGATGATGTTGCCTCAAGCACAACTTGTTTGTGGAATGATGTCAATATACCTTACACTTTCATCACAGATATTACGCAAGACCAAAAGTCGATGTTTGACCCCTCGCCACTAGGGTGGAAACTGCCAGTATATGAGGCGTGGAGTGGAATAATATCGGATATAAATAGCGGAACAAATGTAGATTATGTTGCAGTAGCTTTAAGTTCTAGCCCCGACCACGGAACTAGCTTTATCTATGGCGGTTATGTATATATTCCTACATGCGGTTACTATACAATTTCGAGTATGAGTACACCATCAAGTGTTATCACTTCAGCATCTGCGGATGCGACAATTTATATGTGGACATCCTCTCCTTATAGTAGCAAGTATAGTGGAAGATGTTTGAATATTGAAGTAGACCCAGACACTACAACAGGGGTTCACGGTATTGACATTGATGATTCATACTGCAACCGCAATATAAGCACCCCCGTAAGATGCGTCCAAGAGTAATAACAAATAGAGCCGAAACAAACTATGAAACAAATTAAACTACATATCTTAGCAACACTCTCTATTATGTTGGGCGGCTGTGTGTCGATTGACCAAAGCATTGATACCATCAGCGAAGATGGGTATCTATATTTTGATGTTCAACTCAATGAAGAATCGACAACAAAGGCAACAGTGACAACTTCGGAGAATCAACTTGAAACACTCAAAAAGTTTGGAGTCTATGCAATAAACCTTAATGGTGGAGATTATTTTTTGGAGAATGAGCGCATCAACTACAATAGCAATACATCGCAGTGGGTGTCGGTGAATCCTGTGGGCAGTTGGCCTAGTGGAGGTGCTCTGTTCTATGGTTATGCACCATACGCAAACCCCAATGTGGCAAGCTCCACAACAGCAGATGGCGATTTGCTCATAGAGTTCAACAACGAAGAGTTGGCGAGCGACCAAGTTGATTTGATGGTGACAGAGCCTAAGAGTGTCACCTCGGAGGGGTGCGTAAATCTAAGTTTCAACCACACGCTCTCTGCCATAGCATTCAAATTCTCGGGCGATGGAACGATTAAAGTTAAGAGTGTCGGTTTCAAGGGGGTGTATGGTAGTGGAGAGCTAACAGCGACAAGCGAAGGCGAGAGGAGCTGGAACGATAGAGTATTTGACGAGGAGACGATATACAGAATGGTGTTGTCGTCAAATAACACCCCTCTCACGGGAGTGCCTGCGGTGACTTCGGCCGATGGAGATTATTTGATGATGATCCCTACGAATAAGGAGGCGTTCGAGAATATGGATATTGTGGTGACTTTGGCGAGCACGGTAGCCGACATGGAGAATGTGGTGTCGCTTGATATGCCGACCGATTTGGATTGGGAGGCAAACAATATATACACCTACACGATGGATCTTGCCGATATGGATGTTATAAATTTCGATGTTGAGGTCAATCCGTGGGACGATGGTTTGGGCGATATAGATACCGATATTGACCCCGAGTTGGGAGCTTTGGAGTTGTCGAATTGCTATATGTTAAACTCTGGACTTACCGATAAGGTGTTCTATATTCCTGTAGATGGGCGTATCAAAGATTTTTATGAGGGGTATATGGGCTATAAGAACGAGACGCTTAGAAAATACACACTAGAGATTGGCGATGAGTACACTCCATTTATGATTTGGTATGTCGGGGATGATAGTTTCGAGGCGGTGATAGACGATTTTGTTATCAAGCCACTAACTACAGCGGAGCTGCTAGCTGTGGAGCGTAACGAAAGAGTGATGCCCACCTGTACCAATAATTTTTTGAACTATGGATGTAAGGCGGCACTCAAAATCGTAGTTCCCGAGGCGGCAAAGGAGGGTAGTATCTTGGTGGGACTCAAAAAGGAGGTCGATGGTTCGGAGGTGTTGCTTTGGAGCTGGCACTTGTGGATTACGGAGTATGACCCCAATGGAGTTTTGCCCACAGCAACTACCGACGATAGAGTCTATGACGTTACCAATGGCGAGGTGCATCGCTACACCGATAGCGACTCTCAAAACCCTGCGGTGTGGGGTGCAGGGGGTATCTACGAGAATAGCTACATCATGGATCGTAATATTGGTGCTCGCTATGTGAGTCGTGTCTATTCGGAGGGTGATATATTCTACTATCAATTTGGGCGTAAAGATCCAATACCTGTGGAGGGTTATTATGCGAATTATTGTGATGTATATATTTATTCTAGTTCATCGATGTATAGCAATGGTAATACGGGTATAGCTAAAGGTATGTTAACATCGGTTAAAAATCCAACGACTATTTGGGTAAACGTATTCTCGAATGGTTCTCCTTCGTGGAATGAGGATGATGCATCATTTGACGAGGATGCCACGTGGAATGATTCTGGTGCACGACACGATCTTTACACAAGTAAATATAGTGTTCAAAAATCTATTTTCGACCCTTCGCCTTTGGGTTGGAAGATTCCAGTTAGTGCTGTATGGAGTAACTTTCCTGAGTCGTTTACGTCGTCAGATATTTACAAAATTAGTTATGACGATAGATATAGTACTGAGGTTCCCGACACATACGACTTCTCTTTTAACTTGTGGATTCTCAACGGTTACGAAGATGGTATGATGTTTAATTATAAAGATTTTACACATTTCCCAGAGACAGGTGTTGAGTATGGTTATACAGACGCAGGAACTGGAGGTTACGACGCAGGAAAAACAATGTACACATCCTATCACTATGTATCTGCGCTTTGGTCGTGTACGAATAGTAGTAACTATACCAGCTATAACTCTCAAGCATCATACTATGGAGGCGACGACTATCGAGCAGTGCCATCTCAAGGATATTACTACAGAATGATATGTTCAAGCTACACCTCAACATCAATCACCACTTCGAGCGGTCTTAAAACCAGCCGTCGCAATGGTGCAATGCCAATCCGTTGCGTCCAAGAGCAATATTAAAAAAAAAGAAGATTATGAAGATAAATAACTACATATTTGCGATATTTGTAATTTTACTTTGTTCGTGCGTAGCTGACGATGAGAGGCTAAATAGCTCCACCACAGATGGTCACCTATACTTCGATGTTTCGGTGGTGGGTAAATCGACATCTACAACAAAAGCGCAGATTGTCACCCCCGACAATTTGGATAATTTTACCAAATTTGGAATCTATGCGCTCGATGGCACAACATGTTTCTTTGCCGACAAGAAGGTGATTCTTGACCCCGACACATTGACGTGGTGCAGCTCCGAGTCGTTGCCCGCGTGGACATATACCGATGCGTTGATATATGGATATGCCCCCTACGACAGCTCTAGCGTCACAACGTCGCTGGACGATAACGGTAGTTTGGTAATCAACTACACTCACGAACCGCTATTTGACGATCAAGTAGATTTGATGGTCGCAACACCCACAACCGCAAGTAGCAATAGTGCCATAGCGATCAATTTCGAACATGCACTATCAGCCATAGCGTTCAATGTCGAGGGGTATGGTAATGTGAAAATCAAAAGGGTAGGATTTAAAAATTGCTACACCAAAGGTACTCTCACGACCCAACGTGATGGCACAACAGCATGGAGCGATCGAGTGGCAGAGGGTGACGATACCTACCAAATGATCCTCTACACCAACAACGTACCCACCGAGGGGAGTAGCGTGTTGACATCCGCAGATGGCGAATATCTTATGATGATACCCTCCGATGACCTTTCGGCAGTGGAGTTTGTCGCACTCTTGGGCGATGTCTCTACGGGCGAGGAGTCTATCATATCGCTAAGTCTGCCAACAACTGAGGTGTGGGAGGCGAGTAATATCTACACCTACAATGTGACCATCGAGGATCTAAACAATATATCGTTTAGTCGAGAGGTAACGGTTCAGAATTGGAACGAATCGGAGGATTACGACAATGAATATTCGGCATCCACAGAGAGCGCGGCACTAGAGATCTCGAACTGCTACATGCTGGACTCAAAACTATCTGACAAGGTGTTCTACATCCCCGTGAGCGAGCGAATAGAGGAGTTTTGGGGCGGATATGAGGGGTATGAAGGTGACGATTTACGAAACTACACGCTCAATTTTGGCGATGAGTGGAGTGTATCATATATATGGTATTCGGGCGATTTCACGACCGACAACATCGAGGAGTTTACCCTCGAAGCTATAAATTCAGGTTCGTTAATAGATGCTGTGGGGCGTAACGAGAGGGTTACGGCAGCAACCTGTACCAATAATTTCTTGACCCAAACTTGCCGTGCGGCAATAAAGATCACAATCCCCGACTCGGTTGTCAATGGTAATGTGTTGGTGGGTGTGTTCAAGGAGATTGATGGCACAAACACTCTGTTGTGGAGCTGGCACTTGTGGGTGACAGATTATAATCCCAACACCGTAACTCCGACATCGGTAGATGGCTCAACTCTAAATTTTGAGGTGGAGAATGGAAACATACACCGATATACAGATTCCGAAGATCAAGTGCCCGCAGTGTGGGGCGCAGGTGGAATATATGATGGAAAGTATATCATGGATCGCAACATCGGAGCGTATAGCACCAACCGTGTGTTTGGTGTGAGTGGTGATGTGTTGTATTATCAATATGGGCGTAAGGATCCGTATCCTGCGTATAGTTATAATTACTCTACTGCAACGACTGTTAGCACATACGGACCAAGGGCAACATACGCTTCGGGGTATAGTTTTTACTATACATCTACAGGTTCATCTGGAGTTACTATGGCTGCATCAGTAGCTAGTCCAACAAGGAGGTATTATAGCACTGCTAATTATTCATGGTTAAGTGATGATGTAGCGTCTAACACTGATTGTGTGTGGAATGATGTTAATGTGACAAACGATATTTATGCCAACAACACCGTAAGGCAGAAATCAATGTTCGACCCCTCGCCATTGGGTTGGAAGATTCCTTTGAATGAGGTGTGGAATAATTTTCCAGCAACAATGACTATGGGTGATTGGAGTTGTACCGACACAGAGGCAGATTATTACTTTAATGCAGTTGATAGAACCACTAATGAGGATGGTTTGCAGTTTACACTTTATGGCTATATACCATTTGCAAGTACGGGATATTTCGTATATACAGCGTCTACTTATTATCACTCATCTTCATCTTCATCGTATGGATTTTATTATAATATTTATAATAAAAGTTATTATTATTTATCATACCTATGGAGTGCATCATGTTCAACAAAAGTAAGTGCGGATTCTCGCTATCTAAGGGTTTATGGTTCTACGTATGGAACAGGAACAACAACTGGTTATGGAGGACTTAGCACAATAAACCGTAGTTCAAGTATGTCAATCCGTTGCATCCAAGAGTAATAAAACACGCAAATATGAAAAGATTTATATACATATTATCGCTTATATTAGCGACCACATCTTGTCAGGAGGAGATCTCTACATTGGCTGAAACCTCTGGCGATACAATAAATTTTGTAGCCGATATATTCGAAATAGAGGATGTCATAGCCACTCGTGGCGAGCTTATCACAACTCAAACAATAGAGTCATTTGGCGTGTTTGCGTATGGGTCATACGATAGCGAGAGTGCCGACGAGGCGAGTTTTATGGTGAACCAAAGTGTCACTCGCAACGACGACACATGGAGTTATTCGCCCACCAAAAGATGGGGTAGCACGGTGTTGTTCTATGCATATTCGCCATACTCGCCAGATAGCGATACCGCTATAACCCCCTCTACTTCGGGTGGCGAATTGGTGATAGATTACAAAGTTCCCACAGATGTTTTAACGCAGTATGACTTGATGCTTTCAACCCCTATTGTTCAGAGCGCAGGGGATGTGAAATTGACCTTTACGCACCAACTCTCGGCAGTGTCATTTGCGATAACAGGTGATGGCACTCGCAAAGTTACAGCTATGAGCGTGAAGGGTCTAAATAATTATGGTTGTCTAACACAGTCGAGTGATGGTGCTGTGGCGTGGAGCGGTGTCGGTTGCGACCAGACGCAAATCTATAGTGTCGAAGTTGTGGCAGATATTACACCCTCAACAACCCCCAAAACCCTTACGGCAGATGGCTATACATTACTAATGATACCACAAGTTATACCCACTGTAGCGGCGGTCGAAGTCACTACAGTGTCGTTAACAAATGCATCGGATGTTCAGGTGTTATCTCTCTCGTTTGACTCAACTCAGGGTGAGTGGGAGGCAAATAATCAATATCTATATACAATGAATATCACCACATCGACGGATGTCACAGATGTAGATTTGGAGCTAGCGGTAGAGATTGTCGAGTGGGTAGAGACCCCAGAGATAACATTGTGGTAGAGAGTGTGATTGCAGAGGTTTAGCTTATCAAATAGATCAAACACAGCAACAGATAACACATACAAGCAACTTTCGCATTGAGTATAGTTGTCCTCACAACATCTCGATGCGTTAGCTCTCGACTATTAACGCCGATGTATGGTTTCTCGACCAACTTGCCAAAATAGTTATTTGGACCTCCCAATCTGCAATCCAACACCCCCGAAAGTGCAGATTCAGGGTAGCCAGAATTGGGGCTAGCATGACATTTTGCATATTTAAATATATGCACCACCGCTCGCCACGATAGACTCACAACAACCATCAATAATGCGGTCAATCGAGCAGGTACAAAGTTTGCGACATCATCCATTTTGGCAGATACTCGCCCAAAATATAGGTAACGATCACTCTTATATCCGACCATCGAATCGAGAGTATTTATCATCTTATATAGCATCATAAGTGGCACTCCTCCTATTGCGAAGTAGAGGAGAGGGGCAACAACTCCATCGCTTAAATTCTCGGATAGGGTTTCAACCACAGCACTTCGTATTTGATGAGGTGAGAGGGACTTTGTCTCTCTCCCGACAATCATACTCAGCTGTTTACGAGCACCCTCAATATCACCACTATTTAGAATCTTCTCGACCTTCAACCCCTCCTCGATAAGACATCTGTTGCTAATACCAAAAAAGAAAAATAGCGAACACCAAATCCCTGCAACTACCCGATGCTCATCAATTAATAGTTGCGCACTATAAAAGAATCCCCACACCACACCACACAGCGCAAGCCACATAACCCCACCTTTCAATACCAGATGACCTCCCTTGTTGAGATTTCGCTCCATGAACGATATCATATTACCAAAAAGCCGTATTGGATGAGGCATCCAGTATGGATCTCCGACACAACTATCAAGCAGAGCTCCTGCCACTACTACCATTAACATTACATTTATCTCCATCCTCTCAATGCATTGATTAGTTTGTCATTTTGCAGACGTGATTGTGCTGCAATCCTTATAAAGTTTGAGCCTAAGTCCCTAAAATTTGAGCAATCTCGAACCAACAATCCGTGTTTGTGTAACAGGTATTCGTACAGCTCCGATGCTAAAATACCACCCTCAATCTCTACCAAAAAAAAGTTACAGTTTGATCTCACAACCCTCAACCCTTCGATTTCATTTATCGACTCTTGCAGATAGTGCGACTCGCCAATAAGTTCCTCCAAGTCTATCTGCAACATCTCCATATTATCTAGAATATACTCTCCCGCCACTATCGAAAGAGAGTTTACACTCCACGGTGGTCGCATTGGGGTTATAGAGGATATTATATCTTCCGCCCCCACAATATACCCTAAGCGCAAACCCGGGATACCATAATATTTTGTGAATGACTCTACAAGTAACACATTATCAGGTAATTTGCAACACACCTCGCCATCTGTAGAGAGTGCGTTGTATGCTCGATCTAATATTATTAGACACTCTCGATTTCTCGCCGCCAGATCATATATATCCTCCGCATAAACTCTATATCCATCTGGATTATTGGGCGATGCCAACCATAGGCTATCAAAATTTGTGGTGTCGATATTTTTGATGTCTCGTAACTCGACATAGCTAATTTCGTGACCATGAAGTTTGCAGCTATCCTCATATTCCGAAAATGAGGGAGTTGTGATTATTGTGCGACATTTTGTTGGAGAGGCTATCATGGTGAGATAGTGCGCTACCATATAAAATACTTCTGCTGAGCCATTTGCAACGGTAATATTCTTTGTGTCGACACCATGAAATGTCGCAATCTTCTCCGTGAGTCTACGTGCCGCCGGGTCGGGGTAGTTACGCAAACTATCCATGTTGCCACTCAAAAAAGATAGTATCTCATCTGAGTGGTTGTTAAAAGCAATATTGGAGCTGAAGTCCGCCTCGATGATATCTCTGTCGTATTGATATATATTATTTCCGTGTCCGTTAATCATCCTCGACTACTCCTCCAAAATTTTGTAAATGTAATCCATGTCGATATATTTGCGTATATACTCCGCCAAAGCGTTATAGTTACGCTCCTTAGATTCTTGATAACTCTCCACCTCCTCGATATCTCTATTTACGAGTGACAACACATGTTCGATAACACCCCTATTATCGAAGATTCCATGCAGATAACTGCCCCAACACGTGTCACTTACGTAGTACCCATCGTGTGTGCCATCATCCAATATCGCAAGTGGGCTATTAGTTGGTGTGACCCCCGAATGTATCTCGTAGCCTTCACCCTCGATATTGCTATTCACCATCTTGAACATCGATTGTCTGCTTCGCTTTCCCTCCTCTATTGTTGTCACAATAGGGAGTACTCCCAACCCTGCGATCGCATCTATCGAACCCTCAATATGTAGAGGGTCATGCACCTCTTGTCCCATAATTTGGTATCCGCCACATATTCCATATAGAGGTTTACCTTTGGCGTGGTGATCTATGATTGCTTGAAACATCGGTGTTGAGCGCAAATATTTGATATCAGAAATTGTGCTCTTTGACCCAGGGATTATCACAATGTCTGAATCAGCAATATCCTCTGCTGTAGATGCATAGTTAAGCAACACCCCCTTTGTCCTCTCCAGTACATTGAAATCCGTAAAGTTTGATATGCTACGCAGAGCCACAACACCAATCTTTATTGCCCCATCCTGCACATCATCACGCCTCTCACGCCTCTGCAACGACACGGAGTCCTCCTGCTCAATCTCAACATCTTCGAGATATGGTAGCACGCCCAACACTCGAACTCCTGTGAGCTCTTCGAGGATTCTACATCCATCGTCAAAGAGTGTGATGTCGCCCCTAAATTTATTGACTATCACTCCCTTTATGAGTTTTCGCTGATTTTCGGGCAACAACATTATCGAACCATACACACTCGCAAAGAGCCCTCCTCTATCAATGTCCGCAACTAAAATTGTCGCTGCGTCGGCATACTCTGCCATACGCATATTAACAATATCTTTATCCCATAGATTCACCTCCGAGATACTCCCTGCACCCTCCAATACAACTGGATTATATTGACTCCGAAGTCGATCATAAGCAACCTTTGCATGGACAAACAACTCCGCACGATTGTCACGACGGAAGTAATCCACCGCACTTTTGTTTCCCGCAGGTTTGCCGTTGAGTATCACCTGTGAACTTTGGTGTGTGGTAGGTTTTAGAAGTATGGGGTTCATATCCGTTGTGCACGCCACACCACACGCCTCGGCTTGTACCGCTTGTGCTCGTCCAATCTCCAACTCGTCGGATGTAGCATAGCTATTGAGTGACATGTTTTGCGCCTTGAATGGTGCAGGTGAATAGCCATCTTGCAGAAAAATTCGGCAAAACCCTGTGTTTATTACCGATTTGCCGACATCCGAACCTGTGCCAACGAACATTATTGATCTTAATTTATTCTCTCTCATTCTCTCTATATTTGGATCTTCATAAGATCTCCATACTCAATTTTTATATCAAAAGCCTTTTGCTGTGTCACTCGCCCCGAAGCCACCAACACAGCACGCATAAAACCACTATGTGTAACACACAAAACAGTGCTATTTTTCATCGAGGTAATTTCGGTCAAAAAACTCTCTGCTCTCCCAATCATCTCAACAAACGCCTCTCCTTTAGGTGGTTGGCAATTCAGGTAATCATCAAACCACTCTTTACCTCTATCAGATGCGAAGATATCGTCCCACGATGTAAGCTCCCACTCTCCGAAATTTAATTCCATCAATCTACGATCTATGGTCAGCTCCTTAATATTTAGTGACTCTTGGATTCTGCGAGCCAAGATGTTGCACCGCTGCAATGGAGAGCTATATATTTTTTCTACGCAAACCCCTCGAAGTCTATCCATTACTTGTGGTAGATGGTGCTGCTCAAAATCAGTAGCTAGTGGCACATCGCTTACGCCATAACACACTCCAGCATCTACATCAGGTTGGGTGTGCCGCTGCAAAAATAGCTTTACCATAACACGTTACTCAATAACAAGGTAGCATAAAACAACAGTTCGCCTATTATCTGCAATGCTCCGAGTGTATCGCCCGTAAAACCATCTATTTGACTATATATATATGTGCGAAATATAATAAACATAACCGCTGCAACCGCCATATAGCTTAGTGCAAACTCCCACCCCAAAGCAAAGAGCGGCATCAATGCAAATACCCCAGCTACTAATACTCCACCTCCGCTTATCCCCAACGCCGACTGTGACGATTTAGAATTTTCTGCACGTGCATAGCGAGATGTTCGCACCATCAAAACCGGGGCAAAACGACTCGCCCCCTGCGAGATAACCAACACCTTTGCCATCTGCTCACCCTCTTCGAACGAGATCAACATCGTGTAGCGCAGCATGAATACCATAATCAATCCTATAACTCCATAGCAACCAATATGGCTATCCTTCATTATTCGCAATATAGCCTCTTTGCCATATCCTCCCCCGAAACCATCACAGAAATCCGCAAAACCATCTTCGTGAAATGCCCCTGTCAGTAGCACCATTGCAACCATTGTAATAACTACAGAGGTTTGGTGCGTCAAGAAGGTTGATGCTCCCCAAAATATACACCAACTGCATGCTCCAACAAGCAACCCCACAATAGGTAGATACCTCAGCGAACGGCTCAATATTTGGGGTGTACACTCCACCTTAAACGGTACCGGCACACGCGAATAGAAGAGCAGTGCATTAAAAAAACTATTCATTATTTAATCTTTAGTGGTATTCCCGAAATAAGCGTGTATGCTTCATCGGCCGATGAGGCAATGTGTTGATTAACCCAACCTTGAAGATCTACAAACTTTCGAGTCGAGCTATCCATCGGGATAACCCCCATACCTATTTCATTGCTCACAACAATCACAGTAAACTCCTTTTGGATAAATCTATCCCACTCACTCTTTGCTTCGCTTAAACTCCGCTGTAGGTCATATTCACAGTCGCAAAATATATTGGTCAGCCATAGCGTTACGCAATCCATAAGCACCACCTCTTTGTCGAGTGCAAGTCGCGAGATGTGTATCTGCTCTTCGATATTGCGCCAATGCTCACCTCTCGATGCTTTGTGATGCTCGATGCGTCGTTCAAACTCTTCGTCCCAACACTTTGCTGTTGCGAGATAGGTCGGAGTCGGTGTTAGCGACTCCGCCATGTTTTGTGCAAAATCACTCTTTCCCGAACGCTGTCCTCCACTAATGTATATTATTCGCCTCATTGTAAAAAACTAATACTCAACCCCTTTGCGACTCGCCACCCCTCTATCAAAAGGGTGTTTTACCTTCTCTATGAAGCTCACATAGTCGGCAAGATCTATTATATTTTGTGTCGCACCACGCCCTGTCATGACAAGCTCCAGATCGTTGGGTTTACTTCGAATAAACTCGACGAGAGTCTGCTCCGGGATGTAGTTGTCCCGAACGGAGATCAAAATCTCATCCATGATTAACATATCAAAGTTCTGCTCTCGAATGATCTTCGTGATCTGCTCTATAGCTTGTGCACTCTCTATCTTTGTCACCTCAGGATCTATCGAACGATCTAGTTTCGGGTGTCCTTTTGCGAAGTTTATAACCGTTGCCCCCAACTCTCGGAGTGCATCCATCTCAGTGTAGCCATATCTTTCGGGTCGCTTATGGAAAGATGTATAACACACCTTAGCTCCTCCACCCAATGCTCTTGTTGCAAGACCTATTGCGGAGGTTGTTTTGCCTTTTCCATCTCCCGTATATATGTGGATTAGTCCAAAATCCATAATCTATTATTGTGCTATATCTAGATCCAAAGCGTGCAACTTTTGATCTTTGTACTCACTCACAATACGATACGCCACACGATGACTAAAAGTTGGACCATCAACAACAAATGAGTGATACTCTCCATTCTCGCCACACACATCAAACCCGTGGTGCTCCAACATATTGTTGTATGTCTGCATTGAGAGATACTCCCCCAGAAGCGATGCATATTTGTGGTCATTCTTTACAGACACAACCTTCGCTACGAAACCTAGATCTATAAACTCTCGATACAAATCGTGGACATCAATATTCAACAGCGGAAAGATCGGCTTGATACCCAACTCTTCGCATTGTGCTGTGATCCAATCGAGGTGTGTTTGGAGAAATATATCGCCAAATACTCCATACTCGACGCCATCCTCCTCTTTTAGTCTATTTATAACTCTTTGAAAATGAAATGTATATTCGTTTCCATCCTCTATAGTTTCACGAGTAAGTCTTACACCCATCGCATCAGCTTGTGCTTGTAGCAGATCTCCCGTAAGCCTATGTGCATTTTGAGTTGTTGCTCGATTCATATTTAGTAGCGTCACAATCTCCGCTTCGGGGTTACTCACCTTAAATTTGTGTAGTGCCAACGAACAATCCTTGCCACCACTCCATGATACAAATACCTTCATTATTTTTAATATTTAGTTTGCAAATTACAACTTAGCAAAAGTAATATTTTTTGCTCGATAACACTACATAAATTAGCCGAAAAAGTTTGACTCAAACCGATTTTTATCTATTTTTGTATGATTTTTCACACCAAATAATTACAATTAGAGATGACTCACCCAATAACCTTTGTATCTTTAGGTCCTGGCGACCCAGAACTTATAACTATCAAAGGATTCAAAGCACTGCAAACAGCAGAGATAATATTAACTCCTGCGACCATAACACGCAGCGGAGAATTCTCTTCGCGAGCTAAAGATATAGTAACAAATCTAGGGATAGAAACAGCTAAAATAGAGTGCTTTAACGTGCCGATGTCTCGCAACCGTGAAGCTACACTGACAGCATACCACGATGTTGCAACCAAAGCCATGGAGCTATCTATGGGTGGCAAAAAAGTCGCAATCACAGCCGAAGGTGATGCCGGGTTCTACTCATCGGCTCAATATATCGAAGAGAATATATGGGCGGCAGGGGGCAAAACAATTCGCATTGCAGGAGTGCCAGCATTTGTAGATTGCGCTCGTTTGGCTCAAACACACATCGTGAACCAAGACTCTTCTTTTGAGGTGATTGCCCATGTTGAATCCCCAGAGCAGCTTCAGCACGCTATGCATCAAGATAAAAGCATTGTGCTGATGAAGATATCACAATGGGAGGAGTCTATAAAGAATGTCATTCGTGAGTCCCACAACCATACGTTTCACTACGTAGAGAGTTGTGGTGTAGAGGGCAAGGAGTTCTATACGTCACAAAAAGAGGATATTCTGGAGCGCAAATTTCCATATTTTGCAATTATCATAATTAAACAAATATCATAATATGTCACGCCACATAACATTCATTACATTCGTTTTGTTGACACTAATGTGTTCGTGCGTTGGAATAAACAATAACTCCTCGAACATTCGAAAAGTTGCGCTCACACAACAGCAACAAAATGAGATTAAAGATACGAAGTTTGTAAAATATGCCGAAGGGTTTAGCGTCAAAGAGTTTGGAGAGGTGAAACTTATCGACATCACAGACCCTGCCGCAGAGAGTTCTGCGATATTTCGCTATGCGTTAGTACCCAAAGCAAGTAAGGGTGAGATCATAATCCCCGAGGAGTACCAACCAATAGAGGTGCCACTCAGTAGAGTGATATGCATGACAACGCTACAACTCTCTCCATTCATCAAACTCAACGAGAGCGATAAAATAGTCGGGGTGACAAGTACTCGATTCCTACACAACAAGGAGCTTAATGATCGCTTCAAAGATGGCTCACTATCACGAATAGGCATCGAGGGTGAGTTCGATACGGATACATCGCACAATT
>JAWXSU010000003.1:0-29440 GCA_044434245.1 Rikenellaceae bacterium
AAGAGAATTGCGATGCCTCAAACGCCAACAGGAGTTGTGGTGAGTGGAGATACAGCTTATGTGACGACATTTAAGAGCGAGGGTACGGTAGAGATCGTATCGCTAAGCAGAGGGGAGATTGAGGGTAGCATCGCTGTAGGTTCGGGAGTCTGCTCACCGCAGTTAACGTCCGATGCAAAGACTCTATATGTGTGTAATCAATACGAAAATAATATATCGAAGATTGATGTTGCGACAAAAAAAGTTGTGGCAACAGTAAATGTGTTGCGTGAACCAAAGGAGTGTATCATAAGTAAAGATGGTAAATATCTATTTTCTACCAATTTTCTTCCGGCACAAGCGGCAAATGTAGATTATGTTGCAGCGTGCGTTTCGATAATTGATCTCGGTACGTTCACAAAAATCAAGGATATTCAACTCTCAAATGGAAGTAATGCTGTGAGAGGGTTGGCTCAAACACCCGATGGTAAATATATATACGTATCTCACAACTTGGGTCGTTTTGCAGTTCCTACATCTCAACTTCAACAGGGTTGGATGAATACAAGTGCGTTTAGTGTAATCAATGCACAGACTCTAGACTTTGAGGGAAGTATCATTGTCGATGAGCCGGAGCGTGGTGCAGCGGGTATTTGGGATATTGAGTGTGATGAGAATCATGTGTTTATCACCCATTCGGGAACTCACGAAGTGAGCATTATCGACCAAAAAGTGATGTTGGAGAAGTTGGAGAAGTATCCTAACAAAGCGGCACTTGATTATGATTTGAGATTCTTGTATGGTATCAGAAAGCGTGTTAAGTTGGGGGGTAATGGTCCTCGTAATATGATTGTTAGGGGGGATGAGGTAGTGATTCCTACATACTTTGCAGATGTTTTGAACTTTGTAAATGCGAAGAGCGGTGATGTTCGTTCGGTGGAGATTAACCCCGGACGTGTTGAGACTGCGGCACATAAGGGCGAAAAATATTTTAATGATGCAACATTTTGTTTCCAAAGTTGGCAGAGCTGTAATGGTTGTCACCCTGGGGATGGTCGTACGGATGGTATGAACTGGGATTTGATGAACGATGGCGTTGGAAATGCGAAAAACTGTAAGAGTATGTTGTATAGCCATGTGACACCTCCAAGTATGATCTCTGGAATTAGAGTTTCGGCGGAGTTGGCAGTAAGAAAGGGTTTTACACATATCCAATTCTATAATGTTGATGATGAGTATGCGGTGTGTGTCGATGAATATTTGAAGGGTCTGGAGGCTGTCCCAAGTCCGAGACTTATTGATGGTCAGTTGTCTCCACTCGCAGAGCAGGGTCGTAAGGTGTTCAATAAGTTGAAGTGTAATGAGTGCCATAGCGGACCATACTATACAGATATGAAGATGTATGTCATAGGTGACGATGTAGAGTTTGAGGCGGGATGGGATACTCCAACGTTGCGAGAGGTGTGGCGTACAGCTCCATACTTGTTTGATGGTCGTGCGGCAACGATGCAAGAGGTATTCTCGGTACATAAGCATGGAATCAATGGTAAGATATCGGCAAAAGATGTTGAGGCGTTGAGTGAATATGTATTGTCGTTATAATATATATATAGGTGTAAAGCGAATTAAAAAGAAACAATTAACAATAACAAACAATAACAATTATGAAAACAAAATTAACTACACTAGTAGCTGTGGCTGCTATGGCATTTGTAGCTGTAAGCTGCTGCCCAAAACAAGAGACAACTGCATGTGCACCAAAGGAGACAAAGTGTTGCGAGGCTAAGTACCAAAAGAAGTATACAAATGCAGATTTCTACACTGATGGAAAGTTCAATCAAGATGTAGCTATCGAGGCTATGAAGGATATGTTGAAGTTCTATGAGATTCCCTTCACGTCGTTCATGGAGACAGATTTTTGGGTTGCTGAGTTTGGTATAGGCGATTTTGAGAATGTAGGAATGGGAGGAATTTTCTGGGTTAATGATAAGGAGCATGGATATTTTGCACACACAATCTATCTTCTTCCAGGACAAATGATCCCAGAGCACGCACACTTCCCAACAGATATGCCAGCTAAGTTTGAGAGTTGGATGGTATCAAAAGGTTGGGCTTACAACTGCTCTGAGGTAGGTGAGCCAATGGCAGATATGATTACGGTTCCAGCATCACACGGAGCTATCAAGTCAACAAACTATGTGAAGCAAGAGGTCGGTGATATCTTGCACCTTAAGGGAATCGAGACTTACCACTTCCTAATGGCAGGTGATGAGGGTGCTGTAGTAGAGGAGTGGGCTTGTTTCCACGACAATGCTGGTTTGCGTTTTACGCACCCTTCTGCATCACTATAGTTAACGAAACCAATACCTGAAAATATATGAAAACTAATAAATTAATATCGTTGTCTCTACTTGCGGCTCTCTGTTGTACAACAGTGGGAGCTGTGGCGCAGAGCACAACGGCAGATGTCAGCTGTGTCACCAAGCTAGATGTTAGTTTGGAGGCGGTCAAGAGTGAGCCATTGAATGAGGCTCAGATGAAGATGCTCATCGAGGAGGTTAAATGGATCAACCTTGAGGCTATATCGGCAGCAATCAAAGATATGGCTAAGATCGGTTCTGGAGATTACGATGAGGCTGTAGCAATCGGTCACTACTATAAGTTGGAGGAGATTGTAAAAAATGGTTTCGAGGGTCTCGAAGAGAATGATGCTAAGGCAGTTAGAACTGCAAAGCAGGCGTTGGCACTCAAGAAAGCTATCTTGTTGTCAAACCCACTTTTGGCGGGTAAGAATATCTTGGCTGCAAAGTATAACTATGGTGATAAGGCTCGTAATATCAATGCAGGTCACTTGGGAACTCCAGTAAGTAACTGGACTTCACAAATTGATGCGCCACGTGAGGGTTTTGATGCCTCTATCATCGAGCTTTCGGATATCAATAGTATCGTGAAGATCAAGGAGGTATATAAGCCAACAAATGGCTCTTCTGTTGCGGATCTTCGTTTGCACTGGGATGGAGATCGTGCTCTATTTACGCAAACTATGTCGGATAAGAGATGGAACGTATATGAGTTGGATCTTAACGATGCTAGTGTAGAGAAGGTTATCGAGAATGAGGAGAGAGATCTAGATTTCTTTGATGCAACATATCTTCCAAGTGGAAAGATCCTTGCAAATTCAAGTATCGGTTACAATGGAGTACCTTGTGTCGATGGAGTTGATGGAGTATCTAACACGGTGATTTACAATCCTGCGGATAAGAATTTGCGTCAAATCACATTTGACCAAGATGCAAACTGGAACCCAGTTGTGATGAATAACGGTCGTGTTATGTATACTCGTTGGGAGTATACCGATCTTACTCACTACTACTCACGTATTGTGATGCATATGAACCCAGATGGTACAGAGAATAAAGCACTTTACGGTAGTGGTGTAATGTTCCCAAATAGTACTTTCGATATTCAACCTATACCAAATCAATCATCTGCATTTGTGGGTGTGATCTCGGGTCACCACGGAGTTGCTCGTTCGGGACGTTTGATTATCTTCGATCCATTGAAGGCACGTGCAGGTGTTGAGGGTATGGTTCGTGAGATTCCATTCAGTAAGCGTCCAATCCAAGAGCAAATCAAGGATAGATTGGTTGATAATGTATGGCCTCAATTTGTGAAGCCAACGGTTGTTAATGAGAACTATTTCCTTGTTGCAGCTAAGATGTCTAAGGAGTCGTTGTGGGGTATCTATTTGGTTGATATCTTTGACAACGTAACATGTATCATGCAGAGCGAGGAGCAGGGTTATATCTCTCCAATGTTGATTCGTAAGACAACAACACCTCCAGCTATTCCAGAGCGTGTAGACCTTACAAAGAAGGAGGCAACATTCTTTATCCAAGATATTTACGAGGGTGAGGGTCTTAAGGATGTGCCACGCGGAACGGTTAAAGAGTTGCGTATTTATGCTTACGAGTATGCTTATATCCAAACACAATCTAACCACCAATGGCAAGGTATCCAATCAGGATGGGATATCAAGCGTACATTGGGTACAGTACCTGTTGAGGAGGATGGATCAGTAATCTTCACAGCACCTGCCAATACACCAATATCGATTCAACCACTCGATGCTAAGGGAGTTGCAGTACAATGGATGAGAAGTTGGGTTGTAGGTCAGCCAGGTGAGATTGTATCTTGTATTGGATGTCATGAGGATCAAAATCAAATACCTATCCCTAAGCGAGTTATGGCGTCAGAGAAGAGTGCTACACCATTGACTAAGCCAGAGGGTGGTGTTCGTTCATTTACCTATAATTTGGAGGTTCAACCTATATTGGATCGTGCTTGCGTATCTTGTCACAATGGCAAGGGTAAGGCAATGGATCTACGTTCGGGAGAGGATGACTCTTATGGATTTGGACCATCATATCTTAATATTCACCCATTTGTTCGCCGTCAAGGAGGTGAGGGTGATATGACAGTTTTGACACCTTATGAGTTCAATGCTAACACATCAGAGTTGGTACGTATGCTCAAGAAGGGTCACTATAATGTGGAACTTACAGATAAGGAGTGGCGTACACTTTACCACTGGATCGACTTCAATGCACCATATAAGGGTAACTTCAACAACAAGAAACCAAGCATGATGCCTTATAATCTTAACCCACGTACTACGCAATATGAGCGTCGTATAGAGTTGAAGAATAAGTATGCTCTAGGTATGGGTGTTGATTGGCAAAAGGAGATTGACGACTATGCTGCTGAGTTGAAGGCGAAGGGTGAGATCAAGGCAGATATGCCAGCATCAATGTCTGAGGTCAAGGAGAAAGAGGTTAAGGCTAAGAATTGGCCATTCTCACCAAAAGAGATCGGTGAGCTAGAGCGCAAGGTTGTAGAGGTAGCTCCAGGAATCGAGATCACGTTTGTTAAGATCCCAGCAGGACAATTTGTGATGGGTAGCTACAATGGCGATCCAGACAACTATCCAACGTCGAAGGTTACGATCAAGAAGTCATTCTGGATGTCGGAGCTAGAGATTACAAATGAGCAGATGCAGGTGTTCTTCCCTGAGCACGATAGCCAATATTTCACAATGTTGTGGAAGGATCACGTGAACCAAGGTTACCCAGCAAACAAGCCAAACCAACCAGCGGTACGTTTGAGCCAAGAGCAAGCTATGGAGTATGGTCGCAAGCTAAGCGAAAAGACAGGTCTTAATATCACATTGCCAACAGAGGCACAGTGGGAGTGGGCATGTCGTGCAGGATCGGAGAGAGATTTCTGGTATGGTGACTTCAATTCAGACTTCGGAAAGATGGAGAACTTGGCAGATAAGACAACATTACTATTTGCAGTAGCAGGAGTAAACCCACGTCCAATGAAACCAGATAGCAAGTTGTACCCATACTATACATTCCTTCCTAAGGAGGTAGGTGTAGATGATGGTGAGTTGGTAACAAGCGAGGGTAAGATCTATGAGGCTAACCCATTTGGATTGTACAATATGCACGGAAACGTAGCTGAGTGGACTCGTTCAGATTACTTGCCTTATCCATACACGGATAAGAGTAAGGGTGATGCTGAGTATAAGGTAGTAAGAGGAGGATCTTATTTTGAGCGTCCTAAGTACTCTACATCCTACACTCGTAAGTATTACTATCCATACCAAAAGATCTTCAACGTTGGATTCCGTTTGGTAATCGAGGAGTAATAATTAAACCTGCCCGAGCCTTTATGCAAATAGATATTCGGGCAGTTTCAAACCTAAAAACTTATAAAATTTTATGAGAACATTAAATCACTTTGGTGTTGTTACGGCAACTCCACAACCAGGAGAGTTTTATGTAGAGGGGCTAAAGGTGTACCTCACAAACTTTAGAGAGAGCGCAAATAAGATCGAGTTTTTGCGTTTCGATGAGGGCTCATGTATGCCAGAAATTATCCAAACAACAGCACACATTGCTTACGAAGTTGAATCTTTGGCAGCAGAGATGGAGGGTGCAAAGGTGTTGGTAGAGCCATTCGAGGGTGGTGAAAATTTGATGTGTGCCTTCATCGAAGAGGAGGGTATCGCTATTGAGCTTATGGAATTCACGAAGTAAGAAACTAACAAAATAAAATTAAAAATGGCAAAGTTCATAAATGACGTAAACGACATCACAGCAGAGTTGTTGGATGGATATGTAAAGGCTTATAGCTCACAAGTGGCTATGGGTGGCGAGAACCTAGTGGTTCGTGCAAATGCAAAGAGTGAGGATAAAGTAGCTGTAATCTCTATGGGAGGTTCAGGTCACGAGCCAGCAATTAGCGGTTTCGTTGGCGATGGAATGTTGGATTGCTCGGTGGTAGGTGATATCTTCGCTGCTCCAGGAGCTCAACGTGTATTCCAAGCATTGGTGAAATTTAAGCGTGATGCAGGAATTTTGTTGGTTGTTTTGAACCACTCAGGAGACCTTATGAGCGCAAAGATGGCTATTCAGTTGGCTGAGCGTATGGGTGTTAAGGTTAAGATGTTGATGACATATGATGACATCAGTGCTGGAATCGACACTCCAAAGGATGATCGTCGTGGTTTGGCAGGATGTGTTCCATTGTACAAGATCTTGGGTGCTGCGGCAGACGAGGGAAAGTCGATCGACGAGCTTATCGAGATCGGAGAGCGTTACAATGAGAATGTTGCAACTTTGGCTGTTGCTGCTGGAACATGTACTCACCCACAAAATGGAGCTACTATATCTGAGTTGCCAGCGGGCGAGATTGAGATCGGTATGGGACAACACGGTGAAGGTGGTGCTGGAGGTCGTCAACCTTTGGTTTCGGCAGATGATGTTACCGAGAAGATGGTTAACCAACTCTTGAAGAAGGTTCAACTTACAAGTGGCGACAAGGGTATGGTTATCATTAATGGTATCGGAGCTACAACACACATGGAGCTAAGCATCGTTTTCCGTAAGGCTTACGATATGTTGACAGCTATGGGAGTTGAGGTCGCAGTAGGTCGTATCGCTGAGATTTTGACAGTTCAAGAGCAAGCTGGTTTCCAAATGATTATTGCTAAGTTGGATGACGATCATGTAGATTATATGACTAACTATATGTCGAACGCTCCATATTGGACAACGTTAGGAAAGTAAAAGAGTCTTATTTATAAGATTTTATGATTTTGGGGTGGATCAATGTTTATTTGGTCTACCCCAAATTTTTTGTATCTTTGTCGCATAATATAGAAAAATAATATAATAAGAGTAATATATGAGCAATGGAGATGGGGCGAGTAAGCCTATAGGTGAGTATTCGGTGAAATTCAAGGGACGCAAACCCGAGGAAGGGGATGTGTTGATACGCAGCAAAAAGAGATACCGCCAAAAAGGAGAGGTTGTGTCGGGAGCATCAAAGATGCGAGCTGCCTATAAAACCAGAATAGCAAAGAAGGGAGGCGCAAAGAAGAGGTAGTGCTGAAAAATATAAAAATATATGAAACGAGAGTTCGAAACAAAATCGAGCTCTCGTTTTTTTATGTGTGTATATTAGGGTTTAAATATGAATATCGTCAGTTTTGGATAAGATTTTCTTATCCAAAACTCAGGTGAGTGCTCTCTTTAGTTTATGAACATAGCATGTAAATATGCATTAATATCATAAAAACGCACTTCCGCTTGGGCTCTATTTTAGTTAAATAATATTTACATACATTTACACTCGAAAATAAAAAATATTCAGTTTTAGGGGATAAAAATAACCATTATTATATGAGAGTGTCAAAATTATTAACCCTGCTAATTGTAGTGGTCATTGCAGGTGTAGGGTGTGGAGTGCATAAGCAGGTTCCATATCTTCAAAATTCAGGGAGTCTTACCATTTCACCACATGATTCGACGTCAAGGCTCTACAACGCACTTATCATGCCCAATGATCTCATTACGATCACGGTGAGTACGAGTGACCCTACAGTGGCTGTGCCATTTAATTTGACAATACCAACTGTGGCATCGACATCACAAAATACACTGACATCGCAACCTTCATTGCAGAGATATTTGGTTGATAGTGAGGGTCGTATAAATTTCCCAATTATCGGAGAGATACATATTGCAGGATTAACAAAAACGGAGGCGGAGGAGTTAATAATCGAGAAGTTGAAACCATACCTCAAGGAGAAACCTATCGTAAATGTTAGAGTTACAAATTATAATATCTCAGTATTGGGAGAGGTTACTCGTCCCGGGATCTTCACCATAGAGAGTGAGAAGGTGACGATCTTCGAAGCGTTGGCGATGGCAGGAGATATGACAATATATGGCAAACGTGTTGATGTGAAGCTCATTAGAGAGCATACAAATGGAGATCGCGAGATTGTGGAGTTAGATATAACCGATCCCGAAATCTTAACATCGCCTTATTACTATCTTCAGCAAAACGATGTGGTATATGTAACACCTAATAAATCAAAATCCAAGACAGCGGGAATAAGTAGCAGTACGACCATATGGTTCTCGGTGGTGAGTACAGCGGTGTCGTTGGCAACACTTTTAATCTCTATTTTACTATAAATAAGAATAATATGAATGAGAATTTATATGACCAACAGTTTGATTACGTAGACGATGGTTTCGATATCGTAGCTCAATTATTGAGGTATCTTAACTATTGGTATATTTTTGTGGCGTCAATATTATTGATGGTCGTGGGGGTATGGCTATATTTGAAGAGTGTGACTCCGATGTATGAGACGCAGGCATCAGTAATCATCGAGGAGCAGGGTTCCAAGAGCAATACGGGGGCGATGATTGATATTCAAAATTTGGGTTTCTTCTCGGCAACAAGCAATTTTGACAATGAGTTGGAGATATTGAAGTCACGAACTTTGGTAAAGAATACAGTCATTGGTGAAGAGTTATATATAAACTACTCAAAAAAGGGAGTTTTCCGCAATGAGGAGTTGTATAAGAGTAATCCTCTTCGGCTTTGGGTGTCGGCGGAGGATGCGTCGAAGTTATCAGATGTTTTGAATTTGGAGATTAAAATTTTGAGCCCCGATATCATCGATGTCACAGCAACGTTTGTTGGGGAGAATGGTGGAAAGATGATATATTCCAAAAGTTTCGATAAGACTCCAGCTCTATTATCGACACCATATATGTCGATGTGTATAACCGTATGTGATGAGGTTGCTATGGCAGCGTGGAGTAGTGACGACGTGTTGTTGGTAACCATCGAAAACCCAATATCTGTGGCACGGAGTTATCTCGGGGCACTTTCGGTACAATCTAGTTCAAAAAGTACAACTATTGCCAATATTACGTTCCAAAATAGCAGCAAACGTAGAGGTGTCGATTTTATCAATAGACTCATCGCACTGTATAACAAGGAGGCGAATGATTACAAAAATGAGGTGGCACTTAAGAGTTCCGATTTTATAGATACTCGTATCGAGATCATCAATCGAGAGTTGGGAGCTACGGAGCAGGAGTTGGAGATATTTAAGAAGGAGGCTGGAATAACCGACCTGCAACGTGACGCACAGCTATTTTTGGCGGAGAACTCACTATACAAACAGCGTATGGTGGAGAATAATACTCAACTGAGATTGGTGCAGTTTCTGAATGAATATGCTACCAGTGAGCTAAATATGAATGATGTGTTACCTCTGAATGTAGGTTTGACCGATGTAGGTCTCACGCAGCTTATCGCAACATATAATGAGATGTTGCTTGAGCGCAAGCGACTTCTTTTAACCTCGTCGGAGAGTAACCCCACAGTTGTGGCTTTAGATGCAACTATCGCCTCTATGCGTGCAAATGTAGTCACAACGATAAGTAGTGTGTTGCAGGGGCTTATCATCACACAAAATGATATTGAGCGAGAGGCGCAGATATATGCAGGGCGTATAAGTAGTGCTCCCACTCAGGAGCGTGAGTTTATGACCATATCACGTCAGCAGGAGATTCAATCGACTCTATATCTAATGTTGCTACAGAAGCGTGAGGAGAATGCTTTGACATTGGCATCCACCGCAAATAATGCTCGTATTATAAATGAGCCGTTAGCATCTTCGCTACCTGTCTCTCCCAACAAAAAGATTTCTGTTTTGATCGCTCTGATTCTGGGTGTTGCGATCCCTATGGGGTTGATATATTTAAAGGATCTCTTTAGTTTCAAGATCACTGAGCGTGGAGATGTTGAGAGGATCACAAAGGTGCCTATTGTCGCAGAGATCCCCACAAGCAAGATCACACCCCAAAGTTGCAGTATTGTGGTTCAGGAGAATATGAATGATATTATGGCGGAGTCGTTTAGGTCGCTAAGAACCAATCTGTTATTTCTATTCAAGGCTAGCGAAAATGTAGTTTTAGTAACCTCGACATGTTCGGGTGAAGGTAAAAGTTTCATATCGTCGAATTTAGCTGTAAGCCTTGCCCTTATGGGAAAGAGGGTTGTTGTTGTGGGGCTCGATATTCGTAAGCCGGGACTTAATAAGTCATTTGGTGTGGAGGCAAATGTGGAGGGTATAAGTAACTACCTCTCAAATCCCTCTCTCGACCTGCTAAAGTTGGTGCAACCCACCGATATATCACCTAATCTATCCATTCTGTTTGGAGGTACTATACCCCCTAATCCGACGGAGTTGTTGTCTCGTGATAGTCTCGATTGTGCCATCTCAACTCTCAAAGAGAGCTATGATTACGTTGTTATTGACTCTGCACCAATAGGAATGGTTACCGATACTCAAATTATAGCTCGAGTTGCCGATGTGTCGTTGTATGTGTGTCGTGCCAACTACTCCAACAAATCAGATTTCCATTTCGTAAATGAGCTATATCAAGGTGATAAAATGCCTAATATGTCGGTGGTAATCAATGATGTAGAACTTCGTAAACATCGGTATGGTTACTACGGTTATGGATATGGTTACAGTGATGAAAAATAGTCGAGTATCCCCTCCCTTCCTCCTCTACCAAAATATATAGGAGAGCGCAATAGCAGCGATAATACCCATCAAATCAGCTACCAGAGAGTAGGTGAGAGTATATCTAATCCTCTTCACAGCGATCGACCCATAGTAAAGAGCCACGACGTAGAATGTTGTGTCGGTCGATCCTTGAACGATGCTAGAGAGTCTACCAACAAAAGAGTCTGCACCATAACTATTCATTGCGTCAATCATCATTCCTCTGGCACCACTTCCGCTGAGAGGTTTCATGAGAATAGTCGGTAGAGCCCCCGTAAATTCGGAATTTATGCCAAAATACTCCAACGAAGATGACACTGCACCAATGAGGAAATCCATTGCTCCCGAAGCTCTGAAAACTCCGATCGCAACAAGTATCGCCACAAGGTATGGGATTATTGTGATTGCGGTTTTGAATCCATCTTTAGCACCCTCGATAAAACTCTCATATACATTTACCCGTTTGACAACACCTATAGCTATAAATGAGCATATTATGGTCATCAAAAATAGGTTTGATATGAGGGTTGCATATTGAGACATAACGGTTTTGTTGCCCGAAGTGAATAAAAATGTGAGAAGCGAAATTAGTGCAAAAAATATCACTCCGGGAATTAAAATCTCTTTTTGAAGAAGATTTATACGCTGCTTCACCGCCGCCAATGTAATAGCAGTTATTGTCGACACTCCCGTTGCAATCATGATCGGAACAAAGACATCCGCAGGATTCTCTGCTCCCAACTGCGCACGATACATCATAACCGTAACGGGGAGTAACGTAAGTCCCGAGGCGTTAATCATCAGAAACATTATCATCGAATTGCTAGCCTCATCTTTGCGAGGGTTGAGCGTTTGAAGTTGCCCCATAACATTTAGTCCAATAGGTGTTGCTGCATTATCCAGCCCAAGGAGATTTGCCGAGAAGTTCATAAACATTGCACCTGTAACGGGGTGATCTTTGGGTATCTCAGGAAAAAGTTTACCGAATAGAGGAGCAGTTTTTCGAGCCAACATATCGACGACACCACTTCTCTCTCCAATCTTCATAATTCCCAACCATAGCGACAATACCCCAGTGAGTCCGATCGAGATCTCGAAACCCAATTTTGCGTAGCTAAATGTCGAATCGACCATCGCCGAGAAGAGATCCCCATCTCCTGATATAATAGAACCTACTGCGGCAACCGTGAATGCCACAATAAAAAATGCTGCCCAGATGTAGTTAAGTATCATATTTATTTGAAATTTGAGGTGAGAACTCGAAGGATGTTGCCACCCATAATTTTTGCTATATTTTGTGGAGTATGACCACGACGAAGAAGCTCTACTGTGATATTCATAAAGTGATTTGCTCCCTCAAAACCCTCAACACCGCCTCCACCATCGAAGTCCGATCCGACCCCCACGCTGTTGTACCCCGCAATCGAAACTATATGTTCGATGTGTGCCACAATATCGAGGAGTGTTGCGACACCTTCGGTTAAGAAACCTCCATATCCACACACCTGCACTACACCCCCCTTTGCTGCTATCGCCATCACAACATCATCGCAAAGGTTACGTGGATGGTCGCATAGAGCTTTGCACGAAGAGTGTGATGCGATGATGGGTTGTGTGCTGAGTCGAAGTGCATCCAATGTGCTCTTTTCGCTAGAGTGCGACACATCAACTGTTATGCCTAACTCATTCATCCGCTTTATCACCTCTGCCCCAAATTCACTAACTCCATCGTGAATAGGATCTCCCTTTGCGGAGTCGCAGATGTCGTTTGATCCATTGTGGCACAGTGTGATATATACCACACCTTCAGCCTTGAAAAGATCAATATTCGATATGTCACCACCAATCGCTAATCCATTCTCCACCCCCAACATAACACTCTTTAGACCTCTAGATTTAGCCATTATTGCATCCTCAGCAGAGTGAGTAACTACAATACCTCTGCCCACTTTCGAGATATCCTCTTTGAATCGTTTGAGTATTGATAAAGCCCTCTCTGTTGCCTCCTCGGGAGGTGTTGATTGTGAGATGTATGCAACTGTAATAGTTGTATCTAAATGCCCCTCCTCCATCTTCACAATATCGACTTGTGCCGAAGAGTTGCGACAAGCAAAGTCAAACTCCTCATGCTCCTGCTCATACAGCATTGGAGTATCACAATGCGAATCAACCGTGTGATATAGCGTGTGTATCTCTTTGGCTTTGCGGTATAACTCTGCCTCTTTAACAAAAAAATCAAAGAGGCGTTTCATCTCTTCGCAATTCCCTGTTGTTGCCATATTTTCGGGGTGGCACTGCAGAGCGATAATCTTGAGAGTGGGGTATGCTTCAATCCCCTCCACAACTCCATCTTCGCTGTGTGCTGTGGCTGTGAGCGATGGTGCAACATCTTTGATTGCTTGGTGGTGTCGTGAATTAACCCCCATCTTTGTGGTACGAAGAGTTGAGTGAAGTTTCGACCCTTCGCTGATTTGTATATCGTGAACCGGCAGATGTTTATCTGTGAGTATCGAGTGTTTTTGTAGTGGATGAAGAGTGTACATCGTCGGAAGGTCTTGATAAATTGTGCCCCCCAATGCGACATTTATCACTTGACATCCTCGACATATCCCCAGCACTGGCACTCCACGGTCGAGAGCCGCACGTAGCAACATGAACTCGTAGTAGTCTCTCTGTGAGTTCAACTCCGTGAGGTTTGGGATATTCTCCTCTCCAAAATACGCCCCATCAATATCATCTCCACCGCTTAGCAACAAACCATCTACAACTCTCATAAGGGAGCGAAGAGTGTTGGCGTCGCAGTTGTCGGGGATAATAATCGGTACCCCGCCACCATCTATTATCGCTTGGGAGTAGGCGAAGTGAAGAGCCGAGTTTTCACTCATTATATTCGCAGAGATAGCGACAATCGCCCTTTGTTCAAAAGACAAAGAGCGATCGTTGTTAAATCCTGTTTTAAAATCAAAAATCATTTTCGACTCTAATTAGTTTATTTATTGTCGTTGGGGTGTGGAGCAAATGTAAACATATCGAACCAGTAACCCTCCGAAGAGTATTTAGATGGCCAGCCATTCTTTTCGAGCAGGCGCAATGAGTTAGGCATCGACTTACCCAAACGGTTAACATAGTGGTTGTAAGCTACACTCCAACATTTGTTGTATGATGGTCCACTCTCAGGGTCTGCTGTTCCGATAGATTTCCATCTGCAATATTTGCCTGTTATATCTGTCCAAACATAGTATGGAACCTCCTCACCAAGGAGCAATTTTGCGGTGTACTCCAACCCTGTGAGTAGAGCTGTCTCATTCTCCATGTAGAGATACTCATCACCTTGATTGTATGCAATCTCGCAGATTAGTGCAGCGCAACTAAATCCAAATTGAACGTGCGCTTGGTCACGACCTGTCTCTTGGCATTGACCGCTCTTTTCGTCGATATAGTTATATATTGTACCATTATCTTTGCCATTTATATATTGGTTGATAGCAAAGTCATACATCTCTTGATTGTCGGCAACAATAGCGATTGCCATGTATGAAAGTATTGCGCACATTCCCCAGTTTCCATTGGTGTATGGCGGAGCATTGAAGAAGAAGTCCAACACTGGAACAAAGCATCCAATCAAAAGGTCATTTACAATAGAATCATAGATCTCGTCGGTGAGCCCCTCGCATCCATACTCTTTGAGCAGTGCTACAGCAGCTGCGATGTGATACGCTTGACCACACATAAGTGGTGCATTTCCGGTGTTGCACACCATTCTTACATTTTTAGCATATCCGCTAAGTATCGCTAGCGACTTTGCACCATGTGCCTTCGCATTATCCACATCGAGAGCAAAGAGTAGAGCACTCATATATGCGGCATCCAAATGTTGAGTCACCATCGTTGCATTCTTCGAGAAAGAGAATGGGTATGGATTTCCAGATCTATCTAGTTGTCCCTTCTCTCCAGAGTCACGGGCGATATAAAATGGAATTTTGCCGACGTAATCCTTCCACGACGCCGAAGCACGAGGATACGATACAAGATCTTTGTATGATTTGTATGCTACGCTTTTGCGATCTCCCTTTTTGATAATAGCTTTAAGTTTTGCAATTTGATCTGGGCTGTAGACAACTGTCGGATGGCTGAAATCTTTGGTGGTGCTCTTTGTAGCGGCTCCGCACACTGACCAGTTTGATGTGTAGCTGAAGATAGCCGAAACAACAAATAGGAGTGCAAGCGAAAGGAGTTTTTTCATGTTTTTAGATTTTTGGTTAAAAGTTAAAAAAGGTAAAATGGGATGTTTAATTAATATCTAAGAACATCACCATACAAAGTTATGTTAAAAAAATGATAACACAAGGTTTTTTATATAATTTTATGTCATAATAAATGATGTTCTTATTTTTATTAATGTATCTAAATCGTCATTTGTGTTTTGAGATATTGATTTAGGGTGGTAAATAAATTATCTTAGCAGATAAATAATGCACTAATCAGTATAATTATGTCACAAGTCGAAAATACCAATAAAATTATTTCGATTACAGTTGTTGCGATAGACCTTGTAGCCATAAATCTTTTTTTCTATATATTTAGATATTTTTGGTTAAAACTCTCTTGTGAGCCGATATTTTTTGGAAATCCCCATATCGTATATTTTTTGTTGAGTATTAGTTATATCATAGGTTCACTCACGAGTGGTGTTGTGTTGTACCATCGCCAAATACGGTTAGATCAAGTGGCGTTGGTATCGCTTAAAAATATGGTTGCATTTTTTATAACATGGCTCGCACTATCATCTATTACGATGCCATCTATCAACTTCTCAAAATCTTTTGCCTACTTCTTTACATCTGCTACCGCAGCGATTATCTTGTTGAGGCTGATACTTCGATCGATAATAATGCGCTATCGCAGCAGTGGACATAATCAATGTATGGTGCTGTTTTTAGGGAGTTCACAAACCATGCGAGAGTTATTCGATGAGATGTCGATGACTCTAACTACAGGATACAAAGTGTTGGGATATTTCGACGATGAACCAGACGAGGAGTTCACACCACCGATGTGTAAATACTTGGGACGCATCGATGAGGCTTTGGAGTATATCAAAACAAATAGAGTTGATAGACTCTATAGTGCAATTCCAACGCACTACGAAAAAAATGTTATTCGGTCTATTATAAATTACTGCGAGGGTAGTATGATTCGGTTCTATGTGATCCCCAATCTGCGAAGCTACTTTCAACGTCGTGTGACTCTTGAGATGTTTAGCAATGTTCCGGTGCTTAGTATCCACGCCGAACCTCTAGCTTTGGCGGTGAATCGAGCTATGAAACGTCTGTGCGATATTGTGATCTCGGTGAGTTTTCTAATATCCTTATTCCCGATCGTTTTTATCGTTGTTGGCACAATCACGAAGTTGACATCTAAAGGGGCGATCTTTTTTAAACAGAGGCGTCACGGTTTAGATGGTCGAGAGTTTTGGTGTTATAAGTTTCGTTCCATGCGAGAAAATAGCGATGCCGATAGAGTCCAAGCTACAAAACATGATTCTCGCAAGACAAAATTTGGCGATTTTATTCGTCGCACAAGTATTGATGAGCTGCCTCAATTTATAAATGTTCTCAAGGGCGAGATGTCTGTTGTGGGACCTCGCCCCCACATGTTAAAACATACCGAGGAGTATTCGAAGATGATAGATACATATATGGTTCGCCACTACATCCGCCCGGGAATCACCGGTTGGGCACAAGTGACAGGTTTCAGAGGCGAGACAAAGGAACTTGCAGATATGCAGGGGCGTGTGCGAGCAGATATCTGGTACTTAGAGCATTGGACTTTGATGTTGGATCTCTATATCATCTATAAAACGGTTGCTAATATCGTTGCACGTCGAGACAATAAGGCTTATTAACGCAAGGGGGATCGCCTAAGCCACAGGGCAATCAATCCCCAACTCTTTTACTCTTTGTGCTATAGATATTAACTCTTCACGACTTACTTTTGAAATAGTGTCGCATGGAGTATCTCGATCTATCGAGTATACCATCACCTGCTTTGGTGAGATCTCTTTTATGGCAGCTAACCATGCATCAACCTCATCGGGGGTTGTGTTATCTATCGGGGTGCCATCTATTGAGCCTCTCAAAAACATTGTTTGTACTATCAACTCGCCGCCGAAACTCTTCATCTGCTCGATTACACGTCTCACCGAGTAGTTGCTCGATTGAGGGTTGTTCATTACGACTGCCGTAGTTTCGATTGCGGAGTCTAGCTTTAATATGTTGTTATCAACACGTTTTAGAGCTCTCACGACGCTTTCGCGATCGAGCATTGTGGCGTTGCTCAACACCGAAACTTTTGCGTTGGGAGCAAATTTATCTCGTAGTGTTAATGTGTCGGAGATTATCTGTTCGAAGTGAGGATTGAGCGTGGGCTCTCCATTACCGGCAAATGTTATGACATCGGGGAGTTCACTATCAGCTTTCATTTGGGCAAGTCGCTCACTAAGAGCGTTGTATACCTCTTTTGGGGAGTTAAAACCCTCGTTGCCTCGATTGTCGGCATTCCAGCCACATTCGCAGTATATGCAGTCGAAGTTGCAAATCTTCGAAAATGATGGTAATAGGTTAACCCCCAGTGATATACCCAAGCGGCGAGAGCGCACAGGACCAAATATTATTTCATTAAAAAGTACTGTCATAGGGCAAACTTACGTAAAAAAAATAAGCTAGCCAAATTTTTAAGTAGTGCAAAATAATTATTGGTGTGTTTTTAAGAGTGCTATTGGTGATGAGATTTTTTGCTGTTGAATTGAAAATATAGTGGTTCTACATTGAGATTTAAAAGTTAAAAATATCGCTCCAAGAGTGCTGTTAAAAATATGACAATAATTATTTTGCACTACTTAGCTTTCGAGGTGTGTCAATAAGTTGTGAATAACTTATGGTTGTTAATATCTAAAATCTATGGAGCAAGTTATATCTTTGTGGAGTTAAAATGAAAATTATAAATTAGAGATACTCTTACAGCAATGCAAAATAAAAAAGAGATGTATATCGTAAAGCGAGATGGTGAAAAGGTCGACTTCTCGATAGATAAAATTAAGAACGCAATCCGCAAGGCATTCCTTTCGGTGGGTGGATATGCCACAAATGACGACCTAGCACAGATCCTCAGCCGTGTGGATTTAAGGTCTGGAATGACTGTCGAGGAGGTGCAAAACCAAGTGGAGATTTCACTTATGGCAGAGAAGTATTTTGCTGTCGCAAAGTCATTTATGCTCTATCGTCAGCACCGTACAGAGGATCGTGATACAAGAGATAGACTTCAATTTTTGATTAACTATTGTAATGCCGAAAATGCCGCAACAGGTAGCAAATATGACGCAAATGCAAATGTCGATAAAAAGAATATCGCAACACTTATTGGAGAACTTCCCAAGTCGGGTTTTATTCGTTTGAACCGTCGATTGTTGACAGATCGAATCAAGGATATGTATGGTAAGGAGGTGTCGGATAGATATGTTAATATGCTCGACAACCACTTCATATATAAGAATGACGAGACATCGCTTGCGAACTACTGTGCCTCTATAACGATGTATCCATGGTTGTTGGGTGGTACAACATCTATTGGTGGAAATTCTAAAGCTCCAACCAACTTGAAATCTTTCTGCGGAGGGTTTGTTAATATGGTTTTCATTGTGTCGAGTATGTTGAGTGGAGCGTGCGCTACACCCGAATTCTTGATGTATCTTAACTACTTCATCGCTAATGAGTATGGTGCGGAGTATTATAAGGAGGCGGATAAGGTTGTGGATTTATCTTCTCGTCAACGTACTATAGATAAGATGATTACCGATTGTTTTGAGCAAATCGTATACTCTATAAATCAACCTACGGGAGCTCGTAATTTCCAAGCCGTGTTTTGGAACGTAGCGTATTACGATAAATACTACTTCGAGAGTCTGTTTGGTGAGTTTATCTTCCCCGATGGATCTAAACCCGATTGGGATTCGTTGTCGTGGTTGCAGAAGAGATTTATGAAGTGGTTCAATGCCGAGCGTAATAAAACACCACTTACATTCCCGGTGGAGACTATGGCTCTACTTGCCGAGGAGGGAGATGTTAAAGATAAGGAGTATGGCGATTTTGTGGCGGAGATGTTGGCTGAGGGTCACTCTTTCTTTACATATATGAGCGACAATGCTGACTCTCTAAGTAGCTGTTGTAGACTTCGTAACGAGATCCAAGATAATGGATTTAGCTACACGTTGGGAGCAGGAGGAGTATCTACGGGATCGAAGAGTGTGCTTACAATAAATTTGAATCGTTGTATCCAACACGCTGTGCGTACCAATATTCCATATCTTCAAGCATTGGAGGAGACAGTAAATCTTGTTCATCAAGTGCAAATGGCTTATAACGAGAATCTTAAGGAGTTGCATGCGAAGGGTATGTTGCCACTATTTGATGCAGGTTATATCAACATGAAACGCCAATATCTCACAATTGGAGTCAATGGACTTGTTGAGGCTGCGGAGTTTATGGGCATCGAGATATCGGATAATGATAGATATGTTAAGTTCGTACAAGAGATCTTGGGACTTATCGAGAGCTACAATAAGAGATACCGTTCAAAGGATGTGATGTTCAACTGCGAGATGATCCCAGCGGAGAATGTCGGTGTGAAACATGCAAAGTGGGATCGTGAGGATGGCTTTGTTGTGCCTCGTGATTGTTATAATAGTTACTTTTATGTCGTTGAGGATGAGAAATGTAATATTGCCGATAAGTTCCGCCTGCATGGACGCAAATATATCGATCACCTTACAGGAGGCTCAGCTCTGCACATGAACCTGTCGGAGCACCTATCGCAGCCTCAATATCGTGCATTGTTGCGTACTGCTGCACTTGAGGGGTGTAACTACTTTACTTTCAATATTCCCAACACTATATGCAACGAGTGTGGAACAATCGATAAGCGTTACCTAAAGGAGTGTCCCCACTGCAAGAGTACCAATATCGACTTTATGACCCGCATTATAGGTTACATGAAGAGAGTTAGTAACTTCTCGGCACCACGTAAAGTGGAGGCGTCGCAGAGATTTTATGCTTCGGCAGAGTAGTGTTTTATGGGGCTAAAATTTGCGAGTTACGACATTGTTTTTCAGGAGGTTCCCGATGAGGTGTCGTTGGCGTTAAATATCTCGGGGTGTCCTAACAGATGCCCGGGATGTCACTCTGCTCACCTCCTAGACGATGTAGGTAACGATCTTACGGAGGAGAATTTAGAGCACCTTATTGAGCAGTATCGCAGCTCTATAACGTGTGTCTGTTTTATGGGTGGTGATGGTGATGTTGAGCAGGTAGAGAGGTTAGGAGAGTTCGTTCATAAACAATTTGCATTGAAGAGTGCTTGGTATTCGGGGAGAGAGAGCATGCCCCGTGATTTGAGCACTTTGGATTATGTGAAGTTGGGAGATTATAGAGAGAAGTGTGGAGGGTTAAACTCTCCGACAACAAACCAACGGATGTATAAAATCACAGATGGCGAGATTGAGGATATAACATCTCGATTCTGGAAAAATAGATAACAAGAATGAAAAACTTTAGGAAAATAGAGTCTAAGGAGTTACAGGACAACGCAATAAAGCTCATCGGTCAAGATTGGATGTTGATCGGTGCGGGCACACCCGAGAGGTCAAATGCTATGACAGCAAGTTGGGGGTCATTGGGATTTTATAGTAACCAACCTATTGTCACAATCTTTGTGCGCCCTGAGAGATATACATATCAATTTATCGAGTCGTCGACGCACTTCACCCTCACGGTGTTGGATGCTGAGCGAAAGGATGCTCATATGATATTTGGTAAGATGTCGGGGCGAGATTGCGATAAAGCTGCACTTGCGGGGGTGACTCCAATATTTACGGAGTTGGGTAATCCAACATTTGAAGAGGGTCGTGTGGTTATAGAGTGTCGAAAGATTTTCTCGCAAACAATGCCTCAAGGTGCTTTTGTTGACCAAGATATATACAACAGGTGGTATGGTGCAGGTCACGGTGGCGATCATGTGATGTATATGGGGGTGATCGAAAATTGTTGGGTGAAATTTAGTTCGCAGGTAGAATAGCTCCGCGGGGAGCACCCCGCCCACCGGAGGTAGTCCAGCCGTAACCAACCTATCTAACGTGAGTTAGTACAACACTCTCTTTGATATCAAAAGTGGTAAAAGGGCATATGAGGGAGATATCTTTAGATCTATCTCCCGATCCGAAGTCGAAGTTGTCTGTGGTGGAGAATGTGATGTGTGCGCCTTTCGAGAATCCAAATCGAGAGTAGTACTCCACAAGCCACTCTTCGCTGGGGATTAAAATTGCCGCTGCATACCCCTCATTTTTTATCTTTTCCATCGCTGCGGTCATTAACATTGATGCGTAGCCACGACCTCTGCACTCGGGGTGTGTTGCCACACCATATATATATGCCATCTCTCCATGCTCGCACCTCATGGGGATGATATGTAGCATTGCGACATAACGATTGTTGGGGTCGGTGACATATAGCATATTTTCGTAGGAAAAGTGCTTTATGAGGAAGTGATCTATAAATTCATCTTCATCACCAAATACATCTTTCCATAGTCGCTTACACTCCGCTTCGTGGTGGTGGAGGTGTATTGCTGTATATTTCACCTGTAGCTCCGACGGATAATATGATAGTTTTGATTTGCGAAGCCCCTCAATCCCCATATCCTCCTCTCGATTAATGGTGATGAAATTTGAGGGAAGACTCTCGGTGAAGAGTTTATTTATTGCGGAGTAGATCCCGGTGAATGAGGTGTCGCACTTCTCGATGTGGGTGCAAAATGTTGTTTCGTTAATCGCTGAACCATAGGTGAATGCCGCAATTTTTCCATCAATCTCTATCACTCCACCCATAAGTTCCAAAGTATCGAAATTCTCAAACGCTCGTGCGATAGCGACCATCTCCGAAGACTCTATTTCGAGATTCTCACCACGCTCCTCCCGCCACCTTTGACACAGAGACAGACACCCCTCGAAATATTGTGGCGAGAGGTGATGGTATTGGAACTCGTATAGTTTGCGAAATTGATTTATATGGTTGCGCTTAGGTTGATATCTTTTGCCAGAGAGTGACTCAAGATCAGAACGTTGATAGATGTAATCCTCCATATCACGATCCGAATGAAATGCGAAATTGTTGTGGTGTACAGCATCCAATGTTGATCGACCCTCATTCGAGAGACCGATTATACGCAGTCGCTGACCATTGACATGTGCATCTTGTGCTAAGGCTGGGATTATGCGGGCGAAGTTGTGTGAACCATCGCAACGTATGGGTTGCATGTATCCCAACTCGTCGCCACCGCCGATACGAAAGCGGATGACCAGATACCCCTCGACTATTGCCCATGCACTACCAAATACCGCTTGCCAACAATACATGTTGACAAACGATAGATCGCAGTTGCGCATGGCACTACAAAAGGTATATCGTTCGATTAACTCTTTGTCTTTTAATTCGATAGGGTGAAACTCAATCATCAAAAATTACTCTTCAACAGCTTTGAGAGACATATCCAGTGATTTGATCTGGTGAGTTAGTGCTCCCACCGATATAAAGTCTACGCCGCACTCCGCATAATCTCTAAGTGTAGCAAATGTTATGCCACCACTCGACTCAGTTTCGGAGCGACCAGCAACCTTCTCGATGGCAATACGAGTAAGCTCGGGAGAGAAGTTGTCGAACATAATTCTATCTGCACCACCTGCAGCATACACCTCGTCGATATCCTCCAATGATCGCACCTCGCACTCGATAGGGATGTTTTTACCCTTTGCTGCAAGATACTCCTTTGCGCCACGTACAGCATTTTGTACACCTCCAGCAAAATCTATGTGGTTATCTTTGAGTAGGATCATATCGAAGAGACCCATGCGGTGATTCTCGCCACCTCCAATTTTTACAGCCATCTTATCCAAAACACGCATTCCGGGAGTTGTTTTACGTGTGTCGAGGATCTTGGTGTGTAGACCTTTGATATGGTCGACATATACAGCCGTTTGGGTTGCGACACCACTCATGCGTTGCATAATATTGAGAAGTATGCGCTCTGCTTGAAGAAGTGATTGCATGCGTCCCGAGACATAAAATGCGATATCTCCACTTTTGACACGATCGCCGTCGTTTAATATCTGCTCAAACTTCATATCTGGGTCAAGGCGATTAAGAACCATTTCAGCCACTTCGATACCAGCAATTACACCCTCCTGCTTGCATAGGAGTTTCATGCGTCCAACCTCTGTTGTGGGGATGCAACAAAGCGACGTGTGGTCGCCATCGCCAATATCCTCTTTGATGCATAGCTCGATGAGCTCCTCTACGAATGGTAGGTATTCTGATTTAATCATTTTTTATATTTTTGTACAAAGTTATAAAAAAAATGTTGAATGGTGAAATTTTATCACGTAGGTTTTAGTGCGGGAGTTAAAATTGATATTATAGTGTTGGAGGTGTCGAAAAAAATAACTAACTTTGTTACTTAAAACCAAGAACCTATAAATATGAATAACCTAAGACTGAAGCTAAGTTTAGCTTTTGTGATGATGCTTGTGGTGTCGTCTCTATATGGCGTGGAGTTTAAGATAGATGACCACCCTAGACTTCTAATCAATCAAGATGCTATTGACCACGCAAAGGAGAAGATGCAAAAATATGATTGGGCTAAGTCTAATGGCGAGGCATTGATCGAATTTGCCGATAATTTCAAAGTGCCACAGCGACGTGAGTTTGTAGTCAAAAGGACTCAAAGTCAATGGCCTAGTTTGGGTTATGTGCCTAGTCAAATTAAGGATCTTTATACGGTGGGTTTGGCATGGACGCTGACGGATAACCCTGTGTATTTGGATAAATTAAAGAGTTTTGTTCTGGATGTCTGTGATCCAGAGAAGGGGTATATTGCTGTGGGTGCGGCAACCACAGGAGTGGAGGTTCATGAGGGTGGATTTTTCTTCTATTTTGCTGCGATATGTGATATCCTATATAGCAAAGAGGGGGTCTTGACAGCTGAACAAAAAGCGCAATCAGAGTTGGTTATGAGGGCATATCTCGAAAAATCGAAAGATGAGATGCACCCCAATGGAATTATGAATCATCAGGCGAGTACAAACTCTTCGGCGGTGTTGGTAAGTATGTTGCTTCAAGATGAAGAGCTGTTCAACCACTTCGTAGAGGCGGATGGAGGTATGATGGATCATATCGCAACGGGTTTTATGCCAGATGGTTGGTGGTTTGAAGCTACGGTGAACTACTGTTATTTGGTTTCGGACATATACTTTAGAATGGCGCAAGTTTTTCAAAATAATGGTATGGATCTATACCACTCAAAGATCCCATCAAGGGTTATGAAGAGCGATTTCCATAATGCACCCGATGAATTCACAGGGATGAAGTTTGCAGTTTGGGGTGATGAGCCTAAACCATATAGAACTCTGCATGATGTCGCCACGGCATTTTATCCGTTGATGGATGAAAATGGTGTTGTGTTGGCGAGTAATGATAGCGGAACTGTAGCACCTGCGGAGTTTTATGAATTGGCATATAAAGAGTACTCAGACAGGGAGTTAGCATGGGTGCTAAGTAAAACTAAGCGTGATAGTTGGATTGCGCTATTCTATGGCGAGGGAAAACTTCCCAAGGTGAGCGATCCTCGTACCAAATCGGCAACAAAAGAGAATGTGGGTATCACCGCTTTGCGTTCGCAGAACAAGAGTCGACAGGGGGCGGAGCAGTTGCAAGCCTATGTGAAGTATGGTTCTCATGGCGGATGGCATGGGCACTTTGATAGAACATCGTTGCAGGCGTTGGATAAATATGGACATAAATATTTCGGAACAGAGATGTGTTGGTTCGGTTATGGTTCTGCTCAATATAAGGAGTTGGTACAGACGACAGTGACACACAATATGGTGATGGTAAACCAGATGCAACAACAAGCCGTGCCATCGTCGCAACCACTTATGTATTGTGGCGAAATGATGCAACTCAGCCTCACCCAAACAGAGGCAAAATGGCGTCCAATACCACGCTACAACTTAGATAAATTTCCACCTTGGGATGACTCGGATTATGCCACAGAGCCAATTCTTCAACGCCGACTCTCGATCGTTACGGATGACTATTTGGTGATGGTTGATTATGTGTCGTCACGAGAGCAAAGGGAGTATGATTGCTTGGTGCATCCGCTAGGTTTTGTCGGGGTCGAAGGGGCTGAAAAGGTTGGCGAAGAGTTGGAGTTTGTTACAACAGATGAGTCTTCTCCATATAAATACTTCCCTAATTGTCAATGGTATAAGGGTGGAGACGACGCAGTGAAGTTCCGTTTCAATGATAATGGTTATGGGTTGGATTTCTATGCGTTATACCCTAAACAAGCTGATATTATGTATGCGCACTATCCAACAACAGGCAAGGTGTCGCAAGATTTCAGAAATAACCCCGATCGTCGAACTTTGGCTGTGAGGGTCAATGCAAAAGAGGCGGTGTTTATCACCCTTTTAGAGCCATATAAAGGAGAGTCTGTGATCGAGAAGATCGATGTTGCGGGTGAGGATCAAATCACTGTGCACCTAAAATGTGGTACGACACAGAGATTTACTATTTCGGAGCTGAAGGGTGTTGCCGAGGATGTCAAGGTGGAGATGGTATCCACATCGAAGAGTGGTAAGACAAAAAGAGAAAAGAACTAAGAATATATTACAAACCTATGAAAAAATTACTATTTTTTGCGCTATCATGTGTAGCGATGTGTTCGTGTGGAGGAGCGGCGGAGTATCAGCCTAGACTCTATGCATCACCAGGAGATCAGAAGGCGGTTGCCGAAAGGATCGAAACTCAAGAGTGGGCGAAGGTGTCGTTCGCAAAGATTGTTGACGGATTGGAGCCTTATGTTGTGCGCCACCAAACTGACCCAGAGTGGATTGTATCTCGTCTTTCGATGTATTGGAAGGAGGGTGAGCACTATGACCAATGTTACCTTTTGAATCAAAACTGGGACTACGGAGAGGGTAATGCGCCAGTCCCAACGCCACGTTTCCCAGGAATGAGAACATGGAACAAATATTATAATGTGCCTCTAGAGGATCGTACTCCATATTGCGAAAGCGGAGATATGTGGGGTACAGATAGAACCAACCCAGGAGCTGAGCCGGTGCTTGTCCCATATAAAGAGTCTGGACACATGGTGCGTGCTAACAATGGTGAGATTATGACCATGGCACGTAATGCGGCGTATGTGTATTGGGTGACAAAGGATGAGAAATATGCGAAATTTGCGGCAGATATCTACTATAAGTGGTTGTCGGGAGTGTACTATATGAATCCTATTAAAGACCCCACAAAGTCAACAGGTGGTTATGGAGGCTGGGAGCCAGGAGGGATCTGTGGTTACTATGATTATGAGCAGATCCACGACGACCTAGGGCGCAAAGTAGCAGGCGTTTACGACTACTTGTATCCATACTTGATGGAGCATACAGATCCACACCTAGACTCTATTGGTAAGACAACGAAAGAGGTTAATGACGAGGTTATGAAACGTTTTATTGAGCTCGGAATGATCCGTGGAGGAAAGCTAGGAAACTGGAATGTGAATGGTTTTGCGTGTATCATGGCTCCAATCATGGTGTTGGATAGTAATGATGCTTATGAGGATGGCAAGGGTAAGGAGTACTATTTGGAGTATTTCTTGACAAAGACAACAGATCACCACGCTTGTTTGATCGACATTTTGAAATATTACGATCCAGTTACAGGTTTGTGGGATGAGTCTCCAGGTTATTCATTTGGAATCATCAAAACACTATTGGATTTTGCAACAATGTTGCTTCCTCATGGGGTTGATATCATTGCAGAGAATGCAATTCTTCAAAAGGCGGCAGTTGCGATTATGCCATGGATGGATGCTAGAGGAAACCTTGTTGTGTTTGGTGATACTCGTGGTGGAGCTGCAGATTTCACTATCTTTGAGCGTCTTTTGACATACTTCACAATCACGGGAGATAGCGACCGTGCAAACCAAATGGCGGAGATTATCGCAAAGGGAATCGAGGATGGAACATATAGCCGTGATAACTCAAATTGGATCGGACTTACGACTCAAGTTCCTTTGGCTGAAAATTTGGAGACATCGCCAGTGAGCGATTTGTCATACTCTAAGCACCACCGTTTCTTCTCGATGAAGGATTACAACGGAGCGAACAAGATGATGGCTACAATATATGGTGGTAGAAAAGGCAAGCATTTGAGTGCTAATGGCTTAGCTATAACTTTGTATTATGATGGTTATGCGTTGGCTCCCGATGCTGCGGGATATGAGTCGTATTGGAGTGCTGACTTCGGTTACCACCAAAAGCCTACGGGTGTTAACACTATCGCTCCTGGGTATACTCAGGGAGATATCGTGGTTAATGGAATGTTCCCTATCATTGCAGAGGATGAGTTTGTGAACCCTACGCCTCATGATTCGTTCTATCGTATGGTAGATGTTACGGCGGATGAGAAGCGTCGTGTGTTGACGATGGTAAGATGCTCGGAGGATGCAGGTTACTATGTTGATATTTTTGCATCGGATCAAAACAACAACGATTATATCTTCCACAATGTTGGTGAGTCGTTGACGCTTAAGAGTAAGGATGGTAAGGATTTGAAGGTTGCTGCGGTATCTGATTTAGGTACAAAATATAGCGATGACTACTCATACTTCACCAATCAACGCAAGGTTAAATATACGAACGATTTTATTGCTCATTGGGATGTGGCGCAAGGTATCCAAGTTGACTTCCGTCATTTGGGAGCTCCAGGTCGTGAGTTGTATGTTGTTGATGCACCATACTCAACGTTGTCTCAGAGTTTGACTCCAGGTGGAGTATCTGCATCTCCAGATTTGACACCGACACTCATCATTCGTCAAAATGGTGTTAATGGAAAGAAGAGCCCATTTGTGGGTGTTTATGAGCCACATAAGGGGGCAGCGGTTGTGAAATCGGTGGATCGTGTATCGTCGCAAAATGGTGATATTACATTTACGGTGACTCTTTGTGATGGTCGTGTGGATACATTCGTTTATACTGTGGCGGATGGTTTGACGGTGACACGTAAGTAGTTCATTCTTCTTTATAGATTCTAAGAGCGGTGGGTCGATCTCCAAAAGGGGGTCGATCCACTTTTCTTTTTGTGTAAATTGATTGTAAATGGTGTAATAAGTGGGTGCAAAGTGGCAAAATTAGAAAAAAAAATTGTATTTTTGTAGATGGAAAATTGTGTGATAACGATTACCTTATAAACCTGCAACCAAACTTAAAAATAATAAAAATGAAGAGATTAATTACGACTTTGACCTTGGTGGCGGTAGCCTTTAGTGGTCAAGCGCAGTTAAAAGAGTCCATCGGAAAGTCTGATTTTTCGGATTGGACGAGAGTAAAATCAGTCAAAGATGGAGTGGCAACGGTGTCGTCTGGGGATGAAATAAGTTACACGTATCCCGAGAGTGAAAATTATGGTAAGGGCTTTAGACACTACTATAATGGATGTGACTGGAGTCGTTATCGTGGAGTCGCATTTGAAGTGTATCTGGAGAGTGAGTCAACAACTACCGTAGATTTGGTGTTCCGAGTGGCACAAGAGAATGCTGAACATTTAGAGCCGATGAGTAAAGCCTCGGTTTCGGTTTATTCGCAGGGGTGGAACAAAGTATTCGTTCCGTGGGATTTGTTTTCATTGAGAGAGGGTCAGCTCGGAACTCTTCAAGGTGTGCATAACTTCTCTATTGTAGCAACCTCTGAGGGTAATAAAAAAATGCAACTTCGAGGCGTAGAGCTAGTTAAGGCTGAGAAGATCGCTTTAGAGTCACCTATTCAAGGAAAAGCTGCTGAGGCTGGAGGTCAAGTAGAATATGAGTTGCAAGTGGGTAATGTGTCAAACAAGAGCCAAGCAGTGCAGCTCCACCTACCTCAAAAGGGTTGGGAGTCAATGACTACAACAATCACACCTTCGAGTGTGACGCTTGCAGCGGGAGAGACGAAGATGGTAAAGGTCGCAGTATCTCTACCGGGATCATTGCCACAGGGAGCAAATGAGGTTCAGACGATTCAAGTTATTGCTAATGGCGAGGGCGCAGCGATGGAGAGTATCGAGTTTACAACATCAGTGAAGGTAGCCTCTCCATTTATAATTCATACCCCCGAAGGTTGGGCAGAGGTGAAGGAGAAGGCTCAAAAATATGATTGGGCAAAGGCGGGATACGATAAGTATGACCGTGAGGCTAAGTCATGGAAGGTGCCTGCGCTACCTACGAAATTGCCAGATATGAACCCTCAGTTGGGTCGATATCTATTCCACTCGACACAAGGCGATAATTTGATGGATTGTGCTATTGCATATCGATTGACAGGCAAAAAGGAGTATGCTCAAAAATGTTTGGATATGATCCGCA
>JAWXSU010000004.1:0-27803 GCA_044434245.1 Rikenellaceae bacterium
CGGAATCCCCTCCCATAGAGTCCGCCTTCGAGAGACCTCCCAGAGAATCTGATGGCTCTACGGGGGGTATATACTCCTTTCCTTTGCGCTCCATGCGGGCTTTGATCTTCGCCTCACGCTCAGCCTTTTGGCGTGCAGCACGTGCTTTTTGGGCATCAATCTTCTCTTTGCGCATCTCCAATCTAGCCAGAGATACAGAGTCCGATTTCTGGCGAGCCTCCTCTGCCTTGATCCTCTTCGCTTCGGCTTTTGCTTGACGTGCCTCCTCCTTCTCTTGCTCCTTTATCTCTTGGGGTGTCAGAACCTTAACACTATCCTGCGAGAGAGAATCTACCTCTATTACCGATAGGGATGTTGAGTCGCTAACCTCTGCAACATCTCTATGCTCATGATCGTGGTCGTGATCGTGGTCATGATCGTGGTCATCCCTTCTCTCTTCTCTCGCCTCTTTACGATCTCGCCTTGACTCCCCTCTTGACTCCCCTCTTGACTCTCTTTGTTCTCCTCCACCTCTCTCGCTATTTTGATCTTCACGAGGTGGCATTTGTTGTTGCTGCTGCTGCGATATCTCCTCCTGTTGATCTTCACTATCAACCTCCGCCTGTTGCTCCTGTTCATACGCAATAGGGTCGTATCGGTGTGTTGTGAGAATTATTGTGTCGGCTCTCATAAAGAGTGAATCCACCTGCTCGGGGTCGTAATTCACAATCGAAGGATTCATACTCAAAAACACCTTCTCGATATCACCCCAGTAGTGTGCGAAGTCGCTATATACAAGCGTTTTATTGACCGTGTCGTCGATTTGGATATTGCCTCTAAATATCGCCTCCTCACGCTCTTTGTAGTAATCCAATGAATCACTCCACACCTCCTGCTCGCTAGTTAAAATATATCCCGAACGTGAAAACGAGAAGCGAGAAAGCTCCTTGTCGTAGTTACCCTCGTGGGTAAATAGATACTCTCCCTCGGCATTCCATATATTTGTATTGTCGAAAAACTCCGCATAGTCGGTCATCATGTTGTACTTCACGGAATCTCCCATCATCTGGTACTCTGAGGTGTAGATCTCCACCTCCTCGACTCCCACAACATCTTTTGTGTCAGCATAGTAATACCCCCTCACAGACTCCAAACGGCTGCTATCTTTATTAGTCACCACACCTCCATTCGAATATATTCCGATGTTATCCAACGTATTGAATTGGAATTTGTAGGTGTAGAGCGTAATATCCTCATCCACAACCTTTATTATTGGTGAGAAGAGTCGAACCTCGTTCTTTGTTCCATCATACACCGCACGATCGGCATAAGCGTATGTTGTATTTTTGTTGATAAGCACATTGCCAAAGCAATCCAACCTATCGTCGCCATACCTCACCGCACTATCAGCCGTAATCACCGCACCATTATGTTGCGCTGCGAAGTTGCCCACCAAACACAACACCGAAGAGTCGGGACCCAATTTAAATGGGAACACCACATCGGCCTTAATATCGACCAACTCCTTTTGTGGAGCACTTTCCTGCTGAGCAGGTTGCATTCCTGCATGAGCAAATACCCCACAAAAAAGTAGAGCGATGAGTATGAATGAAAATATTTTGCGCATCGACCCTCCTATTTTAACCACGCTTTGTTGTTGTAATCGTCACTTCTGAGTTCGGGTGTGATATATACATACATCGACTCCACATGTTTTGTCAACCATTCATTGAACACCCTCTCCATCTTGTCGTCGAGAGCAAGCTCCTCGATTCGGAGATAGTCTAACTCCAAATTGGCAGGGTGGGCGGGTATTATATTAAGAAGTTTCACGATTTTACTTTGTTGATTTCCAACCATATCCTCTGTGGCAAATGGTTCAGATATCTCTCCAACTTGAAGTTTGCTCAGAGCCATAAAGTCGTCGATACTTTTGTATCCACGAGAACCGAAATCCTCCTTTAGGAACTTCGTCACCGTGAGTTTTGCATCGTTGACATTATATCGTTGCAGCAGGTCGTGGTTCGACACCACACCTCCATTCATCTTCGATGCCTTGTCGTCGGAGTGAAGTTTTGCTGCCGTCTCAAATGTTATGGAGTCACGTTTAATCTCCACGAGTATACTATCCAAGAATTTAGTTGGCTCTGCGATCTCGTCGGTGGTGTATGTCGGACGCAGCAATATGTGTCGACAGTGGTACATCCCCCCCGCATTATCGATCAATTCGATGATGTGAAAACCAAACTCCGTCTCAACAATCTCCGATACCTGTCCGGGAATCAACCCCTCCAAAGCCTCAGCAAAGGGTGCAACAAATGCCGATGCTGGTTGAGCCGACATCTCACCCCCCTTATACGCCGAACCCGGATCTACAGAGTACATCTGCGCAAGTACCGAGAATCGAGTCTCCCCCCTTACCACACGTCCACGCATCTCCAAAAGTCGCTCTTTGACACGTCTTTTGGCATCCTCCACAGATGTTGGTAGCTTTGTGATTTGGGCATAAGTATATTGATCTCCGATGAGTGGAATATCCTCCTTTTTCATACTATTGAAGTAATGCTCCACCTCTCCCGGTACAACACTCAGTTCGCTGATTATCTCACGACGCATTGCAGTGGCGTAGGCTTGTTCCTCATATTTCACTCGCAGATTCTCACGAATCGAGAAGAGTTTCATATTTTGCGACGCCTCAAGTGCCGCAATTCCTCCCGCCTGCTCAACCATTGCGTTTACGTGATCCGACACTTGGGAGTTGATCGCTATAAGGTTCACTTCGAGCGAATCAATGCGAGCTTGGTTTGCCAAAAGTCGCTGTTCCATAAGGCTCTCCAACACCTCATTTTGAGGGTCTCTATCTGACGTATACCCCTCAGCGCGACGTTTTTCAACCAACTGCTCGGCATTCATCAACACCTCCGAGTAGAGAATTGGTGAATTTCCAACTACAGCGACAACCTTATCCAACATAACACGTTGTTGCGCCTCTCCCTCCACGACACACATCAGTGTCAGCAGCGGTAAAATAACTCTTTTTAGCATATCTGTTCTTTTCATACTTATTGTTTCTCTTGCTTCTCTTTGACGTAGTTACGCACAACACCTCTCTGTTGTGCATCTTCGAGTAGCTGGGAGTCATACTTTCGCAAAAACTCCGTTTGGTTTTTATTATTTAGTATATAAATTATCTTCTCTTTGACCCTCTCTAGCGGTTCAGTGTCGCCAATATTTAGCACCTCGGTGATTTGAAACATATATCTGAAATCACGTCCTTCGAGTTGATGCACCACCCCCAACGACGATGTGTACTCCGAATAATCCCCATGCTTAACAATGGGCAACAGATTCAAGAAATCGGAGTATTCGACCCACGATGTCATAAACTCCACCAGCTCCAAACCGCTCTTCTCGCATATAGATTTAAAGTCGCCACCTCGCTTATCGGCAAGTGTTGTGATCTGTTTTTGCAACTCCTTGAGTGCTTTGTAATCTTTAGGAATAGCGATAATACGCCCCTTCACAAGGCGTGTCGAGAGGCGGAAATTATCGCTGTATTGATTGTAATACTCCTCGATCTGCTCATCGGAGTTTTCGATCTTGAAATTTTCGCTTATGTAGTATTTCTCCAATTTTCTAACCATTAAAGAGTTACGATACTCCTCAACGAGAGACTCTATATCTTGAGCCGAAGATGCAAATACCCTCTCCGATTCGAGAAGTTTCACTCTGTTTTGAATCCATTTTTCGGCATATCGGGTGATATATGATATGCTATCTTCGGGTGATAAACCCTTGAATACGGAGCTATCTATATCGCTCATTTTCAGCGTCATATCTTCAACAGATGCAATAGTTCTATCACCCCCAAAATTCAGAGGTAACTCACGGCAGCTGCTCACGACAACCACAACAATAGCTGATAAAAAGATTCTTTTCAGATTCATACGTCTGCAAAAATAACGTTTTTTATTGGTTTTATTGCATTTGAATCTACACATTTTTAATTTATTGCTCCTCACCACCCTGATTTGTCTGCTGCTCTTTGGGCATCTCTTGCGCTTTTCGTATGCGAGTGAGTTGGCGGATGATCTTAATTAGCGATATGATGAGCATGAGTGCCGCCGCTCCGTATATAATAAAATAGGTCGTTGTGTTCCCCGACGTCATATCCCACAGCGTGAGATCTTCATACCCCATCCACACCAACATATACGCCAAAGCGTTGTTAAACGAATGCAAAATAATCGGAGCAAAAAGCGACCCTGTACGGATATATAAATACGACAACAAGAGCCCAATAACGAGAGCGTTTACCGCCGCTGTGGGGTGAAAATGGAGCACCGCAAAGAATATTGCCGAGACGCTACAAGCCGCCCACACGCCACTCTTCGCCCTGACGGATTCCAATATTATACCTCGACACAAAAACTCTTCGGTGATAGGTGCAACGACAATCAACGCTAACACCATACCCCAACCTCGTCCGTAGAGTTGCGGTGGCGATGGCAGAAACCTCATCAATGGATCAAAAATTACGGCAATCGAGACGAGCAACAACATCCCCCACAACAACACCGAGGGGTTGAAACCCAAAATCGAGAACTTCGCCAATGGAGCTTTACCGCCTCTAAATCCACGAATTAGGAGCGCACCGATAATGGTCACAGCCATTGTGATTGAGTAGTTCACCAGCGAGAACATACCCGCCTGAAACTGCGCCTCTATGCGTATTGCCTCATCCGCACTTGCGATTGCTGTACGATCGAAACTAAAACCTAGAGCGTATGTCACAGCCAACGAAAGCAGCTGTGACACCAAGAATACCCCCAATATAGCTAGTAGATCCACCGTGGTTGGAAATACGCCACCCCATACCCCGACACGTTTTTTTTCTGCGATGGGTTGTGTTGTCTCATTACTCATAACTTCTCGAATAAAAAAATGAAAATTAACACTCCAAAGGTAACTATTTTTTTTGTAGGTGTGGTGAATATTCACATAATTTGACTAAATTTGCGCAGGTAGGAACTTGAAGTATAATTTTTATGTCCAAAGTAATAGCATTAGCAAATCAAAAAGGTGGCGTAGGTAAAACTACAACCGCCATAAACCTCGCTGCATCACTTGCCATTTTGGGCAAAAAGGTGTTAATTATAGATGCCGATCCCCAAGCCAACGCAACTTCGGGGTTGGGATTCGATATCAACGCTGAGGGAATATATGAAGCAATCGTGGGCGAATGTGCCCCTAAAGATACTATTTTAAAGTGCACGTACGTTAAAAAACTATGGCTGCTCCCATCGAGTATCGACCTTGTTGCGGCAGATACCGAACTTGCGAAGATGGAGAGGGCGCACTTTCGAATCAAAGAGATTGTCGATGAGGTGAAGGGTGATTTCGACTACGTTTTTATAGATTGCTCACCATCGTTGGGCTATACCACAGTCAATGTACTCACAGCAGCTGATGAGGTGTTGATCCCCGTGCAGTGCGAATATTTGGCTCTGGAGGGTATCAGCAAACTGCTCAATACGATCAAAATTGTGAAGAGCGGTTTGAATCCATCGTTGGAGATCAACGGATTTGTACTGACGATGTATATGCGCAATAGGCTCAACAACCAAGTGGTCGAGGAGGTGAGAGATCACTTCTCGGAGCTAGCCTACGAAACTGTTATTCAACGCAATATCCGACTCGGAGAGGCTCCTTCACACGGCAAACCTGTGATCTTGTACGATGCAGCAGCCGTGGGATCCAACAACTACCTAAGCCTCGCAAAGGAGTTTTTGAAAAGGGAGCGTGTTAAAAATAAGAAGGCAAAATAATGATAAAACAAAAAAAGGGTCTAGGTAGGGGGCTAAATGCAATATTCACCTCCTCGGAGACTGTCGCAGAGCCCAAAAGCCATAGTAGTGCCACCTCAAATGAGATGGCGCAGGTGGCTATTCTAAATATCCGCCCCAATCCAAACCAACCTCGTCGAGAGTTTGACGATGATAAACTCTCGGAGCTTGCCGACTCGATCAAAGAGTTGGGTGTGATACAACCTATTACCCTCATGCGTGAGGGCGAGGAGTATACCATCATCAGCGGCGAGAGACGTTGGCGTGCGGCACAGAGAGCGGGACTAAGAACAATCCCTGCGTATATCCGCGAGGTGGATGACATTAAGTTGCACGCAATGGCACTTGTTGAAAACCTTCAACGTGAGGATCTTAACCCGATGGAGATATCGTTTGGAATGCAGAGACTGCTCGACGAATGTGGAATCACACAAGAGTCATTGGCTCAATTAGTTGGAATGAAACGCCCTACGGTAGCCAACTATCTACGCCTCATAAAACTATCGGAGAGGGTGCAGCTAGCACTCAAAAACGACCAAATAACTATGGGTCATGCCAAGGCATTGGTCGGCATCGAAGATGTCGAAAAACAGGTGTTGGTGCTCGAAAAGGTGTTGGAACTTTCGCTCACAGTGCGCCAATGCGAAGAGTTGGCACGAGCTATGCAGCAGGGAGATGTAGATCTCGCAACTGCGTCAGATGACGCACCACAATCGCAGGCGGCTGAGGAGGAGTACCCGGAGAGTTATGCTCGTCTAGTCGAGAAGTTGGAGGGGGTATTCTCCGAAAACATATCTATTAAACGAGGTAAAAAGGGGGGTGGTCGCATCACAATAGACTTTAGGGATGATGCTGAGATCGAGAGTTTTATCGGTAGACTAGGTAATATTTAAGCAATGTCAAAATCTGAAAATATCCTTAAATGGTTTAATATCTTCACGGTGGTGATGGTCGTGGCTCTGAGTTCGATGAGTGTCTCGGCGCAGGTTCGCCGTAGTGTGAAGAGCACCATTAGTGGAGGAGTGATGATTACACCTCCAGAGCATGACTCCACAGCGATGCAAATTCCTGACTCAGTGTTGAGAGATTCGGTGTTGTTGAATGCGTTGCTTATAGACTCTTTGGGGTTGGACTCTTTGGTTGTGGACTCTTTACGCTCGAATCCAGCGGCTATGGAGGCATTGATATCACAGGGGGCAGATTCATTGCTTCTGCATGGGGTGGACTCTATGCGTGTTGACTCCATATCTCGATTTGCAAGATCGCAATCTGGGGCAGTTAAAGAGCGCAAAAAATTGGGACTCTTTAGTGACTCGATGTCGCTGTCGACAATGTGTTGGACTGCGACACTGTTGCCGGGATATGGTCAGGTGTACAACAAACAATATTGGAAGTTACCTATATTATATGGTACTCTCGGTGCCTCGATAGCTCTTTTTGTCAACGAGAACAAGAGATATCAACCCCTCAAGGAGCAGTACGACGCAATGACACTCACGGATCTTAATCGCACGGATGAGCTGGACGCACTCCAAGGTGATATGATACGTAGCAACACAAAACGCCAATTATATATCGGGGCAATGGCGGCATCGTACATCTACTTTTTGGGAGATGCAGCGGTGAACTACTCCACCAACGATGTGTCGAGTGTGAAGAAGGCTACGACGTTGGCAATGATATGCCCGGGTGCAGGTCAAATATACAACAAAAGTTATTGGAAACTACCCTTCGTTGTGGGAGGTTTTGCTACGATGATATATGTAATAGATTGGAATAGTAGAGGTTACTCTCGATTTAAGAAGGCATATGCACTGCGCTACGACTTCGACGAGAACCCTGATAACTATCCCGATGGTGTGTCGTTGGATGAGTTTGGTGGACGATACACGGCATCGTACCTCAAAAGTATCCGTAATAGCTACCGACGCAATCGAGATTTGTGTATCATCATGACGGCGGGATTGTATATCCTCCAAATAATTGATGCTCACGTCGATGCACACCTTCGAGATTATGACATCTCGGATGACCTAACGATGAATATTGACCCAATGATCCAAAGCGGATACTCGCCTACGTCACGAAGCGACTATGCGGCTTATGGGTTTAATATCAATCTGAAATTTTAACTTAGAACATGAAAAAACTAAATATATTTTTGGTGGTAGCATTGTCGCTTACCACCCTATCTTCTGCCTGGGCAGGTGGTGAGAAACTCTCGTGGAAAGAGAGACGTGAGCAGGCGAAAGCGGAGCGTGCAGAGCTCAAACATAATGGAGGAGGAAAGGTGACCCACTCTCCACAATCTGCACCCGCAGTCGAGAGGGTAGATAGCGTAGCGGCAACTTCACAACACAGAGAGGTGGATAGTGCAGCCTACAATAACTCTATGACTATAGATTACTCTGTCTATCAGATAGATTCTCTACTTTCGGTGTGGCGTGAAAGATCTGCGGCAGATCAATTCAGCTCGTTTTTCGAAAATTATATTGTGCTACCCGACTCATTGGAGGAGGAGAGTGTAAAGTCGATCCCCGATTCGGTACTCACCAAAAGGTTGATGGATTTGGCATCACCCATAAATTTACCATACAACTCGATCGTCAAAAGTTATATTTCACGATATATAAATACCCGGTATGGCACAATAAATCGTATCATGTCTCTGTCGCAATACTACTTTCCGGCAATCGAGGAGGAGCTCATAAAGAGAGGGTTACCTGTGGAGTTGCGAGCTATGCCAGTCATAGAGTCGGCACTCTCACCCACAGCGATGTCGAAGGCTGGAGCTATGGGATTGTGGCAATTTATGCCAGCTACGGGAAAGAGTTATGGATTGGAGATCAACTCCTTAGTCGATGAGAGGTGCGACCCCGAGGCGTCGACCCTTGCGGCGTGTAAATTTATGTGCGACCTCTACGCAATATATAACGATTGGAGCCTCGCTATCGCTGCCTATAACTGCGGGCCGGGTAATGTCAACAAAGCCTTGGCTCGTGCAGGGCTCAAGGAGGGTACATTTTGGGATATATATTACTACCTTCCACGCGAGACTCGCGGATATGTCCCAGCATTCATTGGTGCGACATACGCATATGCTTATCACCAACTCCATGGTATAGAGTTCGAGGAGTCACCACTCCCTTTGGCAACAGATACCATACGTGTAAATCGCATAATGCATCTAGGTCAAGTGGCTGAAACTCTGGAGCTTCCTATCGAGGTGCTCCGAGATCTGAACCCCCAATACCGCAAAGATATAATCCCGGCAACAACCAAGGAGTACACACTGCGCCTTCCGCAAAGATATGTGGTGAAGTATATTGAAAATCAAGAGGCTATACACGCCAAGGATTCAACATACCTTAAACAATATATAAACCCTGTGGTTGTGAAGAAGGCACAAAGCACAATGGGGGGTACGGTGCATATCGTGCGCAGTGGCGAGAATCTCGGTGCTATAGCTCGTAAATATCGTGTCACAGTGCGCCAAATCATGAGCTGGAATGGACTCAAAAATGCTGATAAATTATCTATAGGTCAGAGATTGCGTATCGAAGGGCGATAAATTGCGTGCGCTAATTTTGAATGACAACTATAATAACAGATTCTTAATATCCATAAGATATCAAGTCTCTGATACATATATAAAATAGAACTCTCCTTGACTAATATTCCTATTTTGATATATTTTTTTGGCAATTTTATAGGCTAAAATTTGGTATTCTCAATAAACTTCAATACATTTGTCGCGTGCCTAAATATAGGTATAAGTAACGAACTTAAATATCATGAAATTAAGGGTAAACATTACAGGCATCGTCGGTCTTGTCGTGGTCATTATTAGCTGATCGTGAGGAGAGTAGGTTTACAATGTTTATGATATAACAACAATAACGACTCTCACGCATTGCGGTGAGAGTTTTTTTTAACAACATAGCTATGAAAAATAGACTCAAAAGCAACACATCTGTTTCAGGACGACTTATGGCAGGCGCAAGAAGTTTGTGGCGTGCAAATGGAATGCGTGAGGAGCACTTCGGTAAACCAATCATTGGAATCGTAAACTCTTTTACACAAACCGTACCGGGGCATACTCACCTCCACGAAATAGGTCAATATGTCAAAGGACTCATCGAGGAGCAAGGATGCTTCGCTTGTGAGTTTAACACGATTGCCATAGATGATGGGATTGCAATGGGACATAGTGGAATGTTGTATTCGCTCCCTTCACGTGATATTATTGCCGATAGTGTGGAGTATATGGCAGGAGCACACTGCTTGGATGCTTTGGTTTGTATCAGCAACTGCGACAAAATTACCCCCGGAATGATGATGGCAACGATGCGTCTTAATGTACCTACGATCTTTGTGTCGGGAGGTCCTATGGAGGCAGGAAAGTTGGGAGAGCGAAAACTTGACTTGATCGATGCGATGATCGATAGTGCCGATAGCACCAAAAGCGATGAGGAGATCGAAAAGATCGAGCGTGCAGCGTGCCCAACATGTGGTTCATGTTCGGGAATGTTCACGGCAAACTCAATGAACTGTTTGGCGGAGGCGTTGGGAATGGCTCTAACGGGCAATGGAACAGTTGTGGCTACGCATCGTAACCGTAAGGTTTTGTTCGAGACGGCGGCAAAGAGAATCGTCGATATGGCAAATGCATACTATTTCGATGGTGATGATAGCGTACTACCACGCAATATCGCAACACGTGAGGCGTTTATGAATGCAATGACGCTCGATATCGCTATGGGTGGATCATCAAATACCGTGCTTCACTTGTTGGCAATCGCAGCGGAGGCAGGTGTGGAGTTTACAATGAGTGATTGCGATGCAATATCACGCCGTACACCTGTTATTTGTAAGGTTGCACCTTCGAACTCAGTGCATATCGAGGATGTTCACCGTGCAGGAGGAGTTGTTGCGATTTTGAATGAGCTGTATAAAGCTGGTCACTTCAATGGCGAGTGCCATAATGTAGCGGGTAAAACCTTTGCGGAGTTGTTTGCGCAGATGTGCGACTATTCGAACGAGGAGACAAATAAATTCTTCCGCTCAGCTCCAGGTGGCGAGTTTAACTTGGTGTTGGGGTCGCAGGATTCATACTACGCAGAGTTGGATCTGGATCGAGAGAAAGGTGCTATCCGTTCATTCGACAACGCATTTAGTAAGGATGGCGGCTTGGCAGTTTTGTTTGGTAACATTGCAAAGAAGGGTTGTATCGTAAAGACAGCAGGAGTTGCAGCGGAGCAGTTGACATTTGATGGTGTGGCACGTGTCTTTGAGTCTCAAGAGGATGCAATGGCAGGTATCTTGGGAGGCAAGGTGTCGGCTGGAGATGTGGTGATTATCACATACGAAGGACCCGCAGGAGGACCAGGAATGCAGGAGATGTTGTACCCCACATCTTATTTGAAATCTATGCACTTAGGCAAAGTTTGCGCACTTGTTACGGATGGTCGTTTCTCGGGAGGAACTTCGGGATTGTCGATTGGTCACGTATCTCCGGAGGCAGCATCGGGAGGAGAGATTGCAATAGTTCAGGATAATGATCCTATATATATAGATATTCCAAATCGTTCGATCAACCTAAAGATCAGCGACGAGGAGATCGCAGAGAGAATGGCAGCGTTGGGAGTAGTTTTCAAACCTAAATCTCGTTATCGTGTAGTACCAAAGTCACTTCAGTTCTACGCACAAAATGTGTCGTCAGCGGATTTAGGAGCTATACGTATCATAAAAGAGTAATTTGCTATGGAGCAGAGTAATAAAATAACTGGAACACGAGTATTGCTTAACTCTCTTGTGGAGAGTGGGGTAGATACAGTTTTTGGATATCCCGGTGGTCAGATCATGCCTCTTTACGACGCACTCTACGACTATTCGGATTCAATTCGCCACATCCTTGTTCGCCACGAACAAGCGGCGGTGCACGCAGCACAGGGTTATGCACGTGCTACGGGACGTACGGGAGTATGTTTCGTAACATCAGGGCCGGGTGCAACGAATACAGTGACGGGAATTGCAGATGCGATGTTGGACTCTACGCCACTTGTGGTAATTACGGGTCAGGTGCCAACTCCGATGTTGGGTGTCGACTCGTTCCAAGAGGTTAATATTGTGGGTGTTACACACCCTATCACGAAGTGGAATATTTTGGTACGCAGCACCGAAGAGATCGCACCAGCTATCGCTAAGGCACTATATATCGCTAGCAGCGGTCGCCCAGGCCCAGTGTTGGTTGATATCACCAAGGATGCTCAAATTGGACTTACGGAGTGGAATGGATTCATCCCCTGCTCACCAATTCGAAGCTACAATCCACACCCTATGGCGGAGTCAGTGAAGGTTGCGAAGGCAGCTAAGTTGATCGACAAGGCGAAGCGTCCGATGATTATATTTGGTCAAGGAGTCACATTGTCGGGTGCGGAGGCGGAGTTCAAAGCATTTGTACACAAGAGCGGAATGCCTGCGGTGGCGACACTTTTGGGGTTGTCGGCGCTGGATTGCAGTGATCCTAATTATATCGGAATGATCGGAATGCATGGTAACTACGCACCCAATATCACCAACCATGAGTGTGATTTGATTGTGGCTATCGGTATGCGTTTTGACGACCGTGTGACATGTAACACAGAGAATTTTGCACAGAACGCAAAGATTATACATATCGATATCGACCCTGCGGAGATAGACAAAATTGTCACGGCAGATGTAGGTGTCGTGGGCGATGCCAAGGAGGTATTGGAGAGTTTGAATTCGCTAATTAGCGAAGGAGATCACTCTGAGTGGTTGGCAAAGTTGAAGGCTCATAATGTCAAAGAGAGGGAGATCGTCGTGGATCGCCACGAGGGTGATGGTACGGGAGAGATCCACCTGCACCATGCAGTTCAAGCGGTCGATGCGACTTATGGAGGTGAAAATATCACGGTTACGGATGTTGGTCAGCACCAGATGGTTGCAGCAAGATATACTAGTTTCTGTAAGCCTCGTTCACTAATCACTTCAGGTGGATTGGGAACTATGGGATTTGGACTTCCGGCAGCTATCGGAGCCAAAATTGGAGCACCCGAGAGAGATGTTGTGTTGTTTGTTGGTGATGGAGGTATTCAGATGAATATACAAGAGCTTGCGACAATCATGCAGGAGAGAGTAGATGTTAAGATCGTGCTTTTGAACAATAACTATTTGGGCATGGTACGTCAATGGCAACAGCTATTCTTCAACCAACGATATTCATTCACACCGATGATGAACCCTAATTTCAAACTCATTGCCGAGGCGAATGAGGTGGGTTACGGATTCTGCGATAAGCGAGAGGATTTGAGCGAGGCGGTTGAGGCAATGAAGATGTCGCAGGGTTCATATCTGTTGGAGGTACGAGTAATCTGTAACGATAATGTGTTGCCGATGGTTGCTCCCGGAAAATCACTTATCGACATTATGTTGACAGATGGCACGGAGTCGGGACACAAATGCACAGGGTGCAAAGGTAGAATTAACGATCAAAAAAGATAGGAGGGTACAACTATGGCAAAGTACACATTAACACTTTTTTCGGAGAACCACGCAGGAGTATTGGGGCTAATTACCACAGTCTTTATATCGAGACATATGAATATCGAGACGCTCAAAACGGAGAGATCTTCAATCGATGGAATCCACCGTTTCATTATCGAGGTGTCGGCAGATGTAAGCCGTGTGGAGAATGTAGCAAAACAGATCGAGAAGAAGATAGATGTGATGAAGGCATATATCCAAACCACAGAGGAGTATGTCAAACACCCCCTAACGCCTGAGCGAGAGCGAGATATATTGGCGGAATTTATCGTAAAGAAGTAAGTAACATATCAAAAAAGATAGATAATTTTAACATTAAATTTAATAAAAAGAATTATGGCAAAGATGATTTTCGGTACAACCGAGGAGAATGTAGTGACTCGTGAGGAGTTCCCATTAGCAAAGGCACAAGAGGTGCTTAAGGATGAGACTATCGCAGTTATTGGTTATGGTGTTCAAGGTCCAGGTCAATCGCTTAACTTGCGTGACAATGGATTCAACGTGATCGTAGGTCAACGTAAGGGTGGTAAGTCTTGGGATAAGGCAGTAGCTGACGGATGGGTTCCAGACGAGACACTTTTCGATATTGAGACAGCTTGCGAGAAGGCTACAATTATTCAATTCTTGTTGTCTGACGCAGGTCAAATCGACGCATGGCCAACGGTGAAGGCTCGTCTTACTCCAGGTAAGGCTTTGTACTTCTCACACGGTTTTGGTATCACATACAAGGAGCGTACAGGTATCGTTCCTCCAGCTGATGTAGATGTTATCTTGGTAGCTCCTAAGGGTTCGGGTACTTCGCTTCGTCGTATGTTCGTAGCAGGACGTGGATTGAACTCTTCATACGCTATCTTCCAAGATGCTACAGGTCGTGCTGCAGAGCGTGTAATCGCTATGGGTATCGGAGTAGGTTCTGGTTACTTGTTCGAGACAACTTTCAAGAAGGAGGTTTACTCAGACCTTACAGGTGAGCGTGGTTCACTTATGGGATGTATCCAAGGAATTTTCGCTGCACAATATGAGGTTCTTCGTGAGAATGGTCACTCACCATCTGAGGCTTTCAACGAGACTGTTGAGGAGTTGACTCAATCGTTGATGCCACTTGTTGCAGAGAACGGTATGGATTGGATGTACGCTAACACCTCGACTACAGCACAACGTGGTGCACTCGATTGGTGGAAGCCTTTCCGTGACGCAACAAAGCCAGTATTCGAGAAGTTGTATGCAGAGGTAGCTTGTGGAAACGAGGCACAACGCTCTATTGACACTAACTCTAAGGCTGACTATCGTGAGAAGTTGGAGGCTGAGCTTAAGGAGCTTCGCGAGAGCGAGATGTGGCAAGCTGGTATGACTGTACGTGGTCTTCGTCCAGAGAACAACTAATTTTTAGTTCACAAACACAAGGTGGCGGATTTGTAAAAATTCGTCACCTTTTTACTATTTAGGATATTATGGGATACTACCCAAAACTAAATGATATTATCGAGGCTAATCAGCGACTTAAGGGGTGTGTGACCCACACGTCTCTTATGCGAAGTGGTCATCTTTCACGCAAACATGCGGCAGAGATTTTTCTCAAAAGAGAGGATCTGCAGGTGGTGCGTTCATACAAACTACGTGGTGCGTATAACAAAATCCTATCTCTGAGCGAGGAGGATCGTGCTAAGGGGGTAGTGTGTGCAAGTGCAGGAAACCATGCGCAGGGTGTAGCTTTTTCGTGTAATAGACTCGGAATCAAAGGGGCGATATTTATGCCCGTCACGACCCCTAAACAGAAGATCGACCAAGTGCGTGTACATGGTAATGGAGAGGTGGAGATCATCTTGACGGGGGACACTTTCGATGCGTGTGCGGCAGATGCATTGGCTTACTGCACAGAGCATGGAATGTCGTTTGTTCACCCCTTCGACGATGAGAAGATCATAGAAGGTCAAGCCACTGTGGGTGTTGAGATTATCGAGGATAGCGACGCTCCTATAGATTACCTCTTTGTGCCGATTGGAGGCGGAGGATTACTCTCTGGAGTAGGCTCATATTTCAAACAGATATCTCCCAAAACCAAGATTATAGGTGTTGAGCCCGAAGGTGCTGCATCAATGAAGTATGCATTGGACGCTGGAGAGGTTCGCACGTTGGAGTATGTTGATAAATTTGTCGATGGTGCTTCGGTGAAACGTGTGGGAGATCTAAATTTCGAGGTTGGACGTCAGGTGTTGGATGGCATCATCACAGTTCCTGAGGGGATGATATGCACAACAATTCTCGATATGTATAATCGTGAGGCTATTGTCGTAGAGCCGGCAGGTGCACTTAGCATCGCAGCACTAGGACTTTGCTCCGAAGATATCGAGGGAAAACGTTGTGTTTGTGTGGTGAGTGGTGGAAATAATGATATCACTCGTTTCGAGGAGATTAAAGAGAGATCTCTACTCTTCGAGGGGTTGAAACACTATTTCATTGTTCGATTCCCACAGCGTGCAGGAGCTCTTAAAACATTCCTTAGCGAGGTGCTAGGTCCTCAAGACGATATCACATTCTTCGAATATAAAAAGAAGGTGAGCCGAGAGAATGGACCTGCCTTAATTGGAATCGAACTCCATGATCCTAAGCACTTTAACTCTCTAATAAAGAGAATGGATGACTATGGTGTGAAGTACGAATATCTAAACCCTAAGCCCGATCTTTTCGAACTTCTCGTTTGATGTGAGGGTTAATATGAGTTGTGGGGGGGTGAATTTGTATGGTGTTAAGAGCTACAAATTCACCCTCCATTGCGTCTAGATGTAGCTACGGTAGCTACAGATATCCGGCATCCGGGGACTTCCCGAACGAGAGCTTCGACGCACCGAAATATCGTGGCACCTGTAGTGTATACATCATCTATAAGAAGAATGTGTTTTCCACGTAGGGAGTCTTCTCTGCGCACATTGAAGAGTCCTTCGCCGTCGCTCCATCTCTCCATATTTGATTTTTTGGCTTGCGGTGTAGTGTGGCGGCGGCGGTATAGCGCATGGAAATTTACGGGCAGAGACATCTTCTCTGCAACGCCGAGAGCGATATACTCCGCTTGATTGTAGGTTCGTTCGAAGGTGCGAATAGGGTGTAGAGGCACTGCGATCACAACATCTATGGTGCTGTATAGTTCCGAGCGAGATAGGTATGCACCCATCAGTTCGCCCAGATATCGAGCCTCGCCCCACTGTCGATGATATTTGAGGCGATGTATCATATCCCGGCAGTAGCTGTCGTAGAACAACATTGCTGAACACTCCACAATCATAGGTTGCATATCTCGTGCATGCTCCGCCATAACATTCTCGCTCCTTTCCCAATATCGGGTAAGAGATATCTTACCAAAACATTTTGCACATATCTTCGTGCGCAGTTGGTGTAGGGGCTCACGACACACGAGGCATCGTTTGGGGTATATCATCTCGCTGATATCCTCCCATATATCTCCAATGATACTACTGAGGGTCGACATTGATCTCCACCTTTATGTTCTTACCTTCCTCTTTGCTCCATCTCTCTATCGCTTTGCGCAACATCGTGCGAGCTCGCATGGAAGATGCACCGCTCTCGATTTTGAGCATAAATCCTACGATCCACTCCTCTCGAACTCGATCTACTGGAGGAGGTGTCGGACCCTGTAATCTACGACCAAATATCTCACGTAGCCGCACCCCCAATGCATTAGCTCCGCCATTTAGACGACTTGGGTCACGATCCCTCAATGTGATAGATGTGAGACGTGAATATGGGGGGTAGAAGAACATACGTCTCTCTTCGAGTAGTGTTGCCGCCATGGAGTCGTAGTCGTTGGCTTCGACAAATTTCAGAAGTCGATGTTTAGGTTGCGATGTCTGTACCACAACCTCTCCCGTGTCGCCTCGCCGCCCCGCACGCCCTGCCACTTGTAGCAGTAGTTGAAAGGCTCTCTCTTCGGCTCTGAAGTCGGGACTGTTGAGAAGATTATCTGCATTTAACACCCCGACGAGAGTCACCTTCGAGAAGTCGAAACCTTTGGTAATCATCTGAGTGCCAACCATTATATTGTTGCTTCCACTCTCGAAACTCTTCACTATTGCATCAAACGCTTTGGGCGAAGATGCAGTGTCACGATCCATCCTCACAACTCGTGATTCTGGCACGAACTGCGATATCTGCTCTTCGATTTTCTCTGTACCGAACCCTTTAGGTGTGGGGGTTGCGATGGTGCAGTTGGGACATGTTGATGGCAATGGTGTGGTGTAGTCGCAATAGTGGCATATTAGCCGAGAGCCATGTTTGTGGAGCGTCAATGACACATTGCAGTTGGGGCATCTTGCGCTCCATCCGCAGTTGTCACACTCGATATATGGCGAGAAGCCTCGCCTATTTTGAAACAACATGACCTGCTCTTCGTGAGTCACACGCTCGATTATTCTCTCCAAAAGTTGCGAATTGAAGTGTCCTCGACGCTCACCACGTTTGAGTGCACGTAGCGTGTCGGAGATTATGATTTTTGGGGGTAGAGCATCGCCATACCTCTCATTGAGCATCGCCACACCATACTTCCCGCTCTTGGCATTTGTCCAACTCTCCAGCGATGGAGTGGCACTTCCTAACACAGTTTTAAGCCCCACCAAAGATGACATCACAACGGCGCAATCTCGTGCCGAGTATCGAGGAGAGGAGTCAGATTGTTTGTAGCTCGAATCATGCTCCTCGTCGACGATGATAAGTTGTAGATTATGCAGCGGTAGAAATATCGCCGAACGTACACCCACAACCACATTTCCACCCTTCGAAGCGTTGAGCCTCAGGTAGTTTTCCGTACGTTTACGATTCGATAGTTTGGAGTGGTACGCCACAACTCTAGATCCAAATATTCGCTCCACACGCTCTATGAGCTGTGCGGTGAGAGCGATCTCAGGAAGTAAAAATAGAGCATCACCACCTCGCTCCAAACAGTTGGCTATGAGGTGTATATAAACCTCCGTTTTTCCCGATCCTGTGATACCTCGTAGTACTACACACCCCTTTGTCTCATGTTCGAGCATTATTTTTTGTAGTGCGGAGTGTTGGTGCTCTGTGAGGCGAGGCAGAGAGAATGTCGAGCTGCGAGAGAGCTCCACCCATCTTTCACGACGAGTGAGTGAAATTAACCCTTTGTGTATGAGCGCATTGATAGAGGCTATTTGCGACTCTATGAGTCGACGTGGTAACTCTCCAAATTGGTTCAGTTCACTATCTTTGGCAGATGTAAGTCGTTCGAGGATTGCATGTTGATGTGGCGCACGTCGACGCAACTTCTCCATGTCGGGCAGTGGTGCTGTGATCGATATATAACTCTCCGTTTGTGGGCGGTACTCATCTTTGGAGAATGACTCCTCGTCATTGCCTCGTGGTTTTATCATCGCCGGAAGTGCAACCTGCATAATATCACCCAGCGAGCAGATGTAATACTCCGCAATCCATCGCCACAACTCGATCTGTATGAGGTTGAGCAGCGGGAAATCATACAACTTGCGATTTATAGTGCGTACTCTCTTATATGGTGGAACATCGTCATGTAGCCTCCACACAATACCTGTGTAGTGGTTATTTCCACTCGTCTTACCCCCCATTTCGACACTCACGCCATCACCCACGGCGAGACCCTCTACACTTCCTACCAAGTAGGTGTAGGTGGGTTGTCCAGCCAAAGGGAGTATTATATCGGCGTATAGTGACATTATATATGCTAATTAAGGTTTAAACTTTTTTATTATCTATTTATATTCTACCCCACCCCTAGATCCCCTCCCTTTGGATGGGGACTAGGTCACAAAATCTACGATTTTGTTCCTCAGCAGTCGCGAGTCAAGGCTTGATTCTCAAACCTTAATTCGCATTATATATTGGTGTTGTATAGTCGCCCCTGATAGGTATCACGCTCTTCGAGTCGACGTTGAAACAAATTAAGTATCGTCTCATTACGAGTGAGCCCCCAGTTGCGCCCATGGTGGTATCGTGGCGGAGCCTCGGAGGCAAACCTCTCGACAACAATATCGGGACGCAGATGTTCGAGAAGATCAATAAACATATCTATATACTCCTCCAACTCCCAAAATGGAAAACTCTCCGGCGATGCGTCATACTCTGCAGCCATCGGGGTGTTGGCGAAGATCTGTAGTTGGTGGAACTTCACGGTCGAAAGTGGCAGCGAATTTATGGTGTCAATTTGCTGGCGTAACATCTGTTCGCTCTCGCCCGGGAAACCTAGTATAAAATGCCCACCGACATGTATGCCCCGTTGTGCTGTCGCCTCCACAGCCCACTTAGCTTGCGCAAAGTTATGACCTCGATTTATACGCTCTAGTGTCGTGTCGAATGTCGACTCTATACCATACTCCAACGCCACGTATTTAGATTTGGCAAGTGATGAGAAGTAATCTAACTTTTCGTCATCGACACAATCGGGTCGAGTGCCAACTATAACTCCCGCAATCGAAGGGTGTGCGAGAGCCTCGTCGTAGAGTTTGCGAAGGTGTGAAATGGGTGCGTATGTATTGCTAAATGGTTGGAAGTATGCTAGATATTTTGTTGCCGTGCGATATCGTCGCAGGTGAAACTCCACACCTTCGTCGATCTGTCGTGTGATACTTTTGGTGGGTTGGCAGTAGGATGGAGTGAAGGCTTCGTTGTTACAAAAGCTACATCCACCCGTCGATATTTTGCCATCACGATTTGGACATGTGAATCCACCATGCACCGCAACTTTCTGGGTTCTAGATCCCATGAGTTGTTTGAAATATGAGGAGTAGGAGTTGAACCTACGTCCTTGAAATATCTCTGGAAGAGTGTCACCGTTAATAAGTTGTGAATATCTTTTTGTTGAATTTGTCACCTGTTATCGCTATTTTACTTACCTTTGCTTACAAAGGTAGCTCAAAAGCTACCCAGATGCAAATTAAAACTTAAAAAATTATGGCAGATACAAAGAACCCCGAGAGCGGAACTATGGATCTCGAAATCGCAGAGGGTGTAGCGGAGGGACGCTATGCCAACCTTGCTATTATATCTCACTCGTCATCAGAATTTATATTGGACTTTGCGGTACACTTTCCAGGGCTCAAAAAGGCGAAGGTGCATAGCCGTGTGATATTGACCCCCGAACATGCAAAACGATTGTTATATTCGCTCCAAGAGAATATCAATCGCTACGAGTCAAAGCATGGGGCTATATCCCTTCAACAAGAAAAACTTAGCCCCCAAGAGATCATAACCGCCAAATTGGGTAAGGCATAACCACACTATACTCTTTGGTACGCAAATTGTATTTTTTAGACCATTACAAAGGGGAGATTGAGGAAATAAGAAGAAAAAATTTGGAAAATTAAAATTTATTGCCTACCTTGCGTGGAACTCTGTGAGATATGAGTTGATAATTTTAATTAAACTAAACCTTTTTTGCCTATAGACGATAGATTTACTCTTTGATAAATTAAAAATACAAGAGTATGAATGTGCAAACTTCATTAAGTGACAATGTGTTGCTTAGCAACTATCTGCAAGGTGATAATGGGGCTATATCTCAACTCATAGAGCGACACTCTAAGAGAGTGAAGAGTTATATCCGTATGCTCGTTAAGGATCCGCAAATGAGCGACGACCTCCTCCAAGATACTTTCATTAAGGCTGTTCGAATGATCGATGCAGGACGATACACCGAGAGTGGAAAGTTCCTGTCGTGGATTCTTCGTATCGCTCACAATCTCGTGATCGACCACTTCCGTCACATCAAAAATAACAAAACAGTAACAGAATCTGAGGCAGGTTATGATGTTATCGGGACTCTCAAAATCGCAGAAAGCTCTCTCGAAGATAAAATCGTGACCGAGCAAATCCACGCCGACCTACGTCAACTTGTCGATTTGTTGCCAGCAGAACAAGCTGAGGTTGTGAGACTTAGGTACTTCTCTGAGATGAGTTTCAAAGATATTGCTGAACAAACAAACGTCAGCATAAATACCGCATTGGGTCGTATGAGATACGCTCTAATAAATCTTCGTGCTATGATTAAAGAGAAGAATATCTCTCTTACTAATTGATTTTCATCCTCTACTACTCCACCATAAGTAGAGAGGAGTCTCCATAGCTAAGGAATCTGAAATCGTTGTTTAGTGCGAATTGATATATTTCTCGCCACGACTCGCCGACATATGCCGACACAAGCAGGAGCAGTGTAGATTTTGGTTGATGAAAATTTGTGATTATATATTTCACCACTCTAAATCTATACCCCAGAGGTGTTATCATTATCTGCGTCGAGGCGTTTACACGCTCTACACCTAACGACTCCATATATGCGATAAGTGTGCGTAGGGCTATCTCTCCGCTAAAATCGTGAGGTATATCGTATAGTTCCCACTGCCCCACAGGACGTGATAGATCGGCATCTCCACTCGTTGCAACTCTATATGCCAGAGCGGATAGAGACTCTAGAGTTCGCACGGAGGTTGTCCCCACAGCGACTATACGTCCGATCTTTTGACTTAGTTCTATGAGTGTAGAGAGTGTCACATCGAAATGTTCGGTGTGCATTGGGTGTTTTGTAGCATCCTCCTCCTTGACGGGGAGAAATGTTCCCGCTCCGACATGGAGAGTCACCTCCTCGAAAGATATACCTCGTCCTTTAAGCTCCGATATTATCTCCTCCGAGAAGTGAAGTCCTGCTGTGGGTGCTGCCACAGATCCCTCGAATTTTGAGTAAACCGTCTGGTAGCGGTTGTAGTCAATCTCCTCGCTCTCACGGTTGAGATATGGAGGAATTGGGATCTTGCCAAGAAGCTCTAGAAGCTGCCCAAATGTGATGTTACAGCTCCATTCGAAATGTATAATATGCTCACGTCCACCATTTTCGACCATGTATGCTTTGAGTGAGTGTTGCTCACCCTCATATTCGAAATTTATCTCCACATGACCGCTTTTCCACTTTTTGAGATTTCCCACAATGCAACTCCACTCACACTGCGAGTGTTGTGCAAATGCACGCTCATAATCGCTCGGTGAGTGTGGTTCCAAACAAAATATCTCGATACGTGCCCCGGAGGGTTTATGCATAATAATGCGTGCTCGAATAACCTTTGTGTTGTTGAACACTAACATCGCCCCCGAAGGCAACAACTCCCCAATCTCCGCGAAACGACGCTCCATAATCTCCCCATTGTGATAGTGTAGCAGTTTCGAGAGGGAACGCTCCGAGAGGGGAAATTTCGCTATGCGATCATCACTCAGAGGGTAGTTGTAGTCGTTAATATCTATCTTTTGCATCGTCAATTTTTTTTATGCCCCACACAAATCCTCGCCACATCACAAGTGCCGATACCACTCCAACTCCGCACCCAAGGAGTATATCTTGTGGGAAATGGTAGGATAGGTATATGCGTGAATAGCAGACTATTGAGGCTTGTAAAAGCATCACTATGCTAAACCATTTTTTATTTATTATTAGCGAAGAAAGCATCGCTATCGAAGTTGCAGTCGAGGCGTGTGCCGATACAGTCCCATACTTCCCTCCATGTGTTATGATGTGCACCATACCCTCCAATTCGGGGGTGTACATAGGTCGCAGACGCACGGGGAACGAAGGTAGTAGATGTTTTAGAGGTCCAGTATGTTTAAAAATTCCAGCTACGATATCGGAAATTCCCACCGCACAACCAATCACCACCAACGTAAGCAACACACCTCTCCACCCATATCGGCGAAACGCAAGCCACAAGATAAGCAGGTACAGTCCCACCCACGACAGCTTCCCCGAAGCAAATAACATTATGGAATCAAACAGTTGACCGCCATCGAAGTTAAGCCACAGAAATAGTTGGTGATCCCACATCATAGTCGATCCAAACATTTAATTATCAGTCTACTACTCTGCTCCACCTCTTCGATTGTGATGGTCAATGGAGGCGATATTCGAAATGCCGTATCGCAAAACAGGAACCAATCGCTCATTATACCCTCCTCTTTGAAGATCTCCATGAGTCGATATAGATACTCCGAGCATCCCAACTCCACCGCTAGGAGCAATCCGGAGCGGCGTACCTCCACAACTTTTGAGTGCGAGAGCATCAGTTTTTCGTAGAGTGCCCCCTTTGCCTCGACTTGTTGCACTATATTATTATCTACTAGATAGTTAAGAGCCGCTAAACCTGCGGCGCACGATACCGGATGACCTCCAAAAGTTGTGATATGACCCAACACCGGATTATGTTGCAACGTGCCCATAATTTCGTTTCTCGAAGCAAAAGCTCCCAGAGGCATACCCCCACCAAATGCCTTTGCGAGGCATATAATATCGGGTGTGACCCCATATTTTTGCGAGGCAAAGATCTCTCCCGTACGTCCCATACCTGTCTGTATCTCATCAAATATCAGAAGTGCTCCCTCCTCCGTGCATCTTTTGCGTAGAGCCTCCAGATATCCCGGCTCAGGAAGTCGCACTCCACCTTCGCCCTGCACAATTTCGCTAACAACGCAGGCGGTATCTTCGTTTATGTTGTGTAGAGCATCGAAATCATTAAACTCAATAGAGCTCACACACGGCATCAAGGGTCTAAATGCCCCCTTCCACTCCTCACCCTCGGGAGAGCCCATGAGTGTCATTGCCGCACATGTCGAACCGTGGTAGGCACGACGCATAGAGATTATATTTCGACGTCCAGTATATCGTTTTGCTAGTTTCAATGCCCCCTCAATAGCCTCAGCCCCAGAACTTACAAAATATATCGACGATATCTGCTCGGGTAGAAGTTCCGCTACACGATGTGCATAGCTCACTTGAGGGGTTTCGACCAACTCGCCATACACCATAACATGCATGTATTTCGCTGCCTGCTCCTGCACAGCCTTGACTACCACAGGGTTACAATGTCCGACATTGCTCACTGCAACACCCGCCACAAGGTCGAAATAACGTTTACCCTCTGGCGTATAAAAATAGACCCCTTCCGCCCTCTTGACCTCTACGAGCATTGGCGAAGGTGATGTTTGCCCCACATGGCTAAGGAATTGTTTGCGTAGTATCTCCATTACACCTCTTCGAATTTTCGTTTAAGCACCCCTTCGGAGTCTTTAACACTTGATTTCATCCATCTATAAAGCAAATTAAGTTGTTCTTTATCACTCATCTGCCACCCATCTGTCGAGAGACGCATCCTTTGCGACAACATATATATGAGTATCGCCGCCGATGCCGAAACATTCAAACTCTCAACCATTCCACACATCGGGATACGCAAAAATTCATCTGCATTTTCGATTATCTCATCCGATATTCCGGCGTGCTCCGTACCAAAAACTAATGCAAATTTCCCTGCCCCCACATCGAATGTTTCGGGGGTGTGGTCTTCACGATGGGGAGTTGTTGCGACAATTCTATACCCCTCACGTTTAAGTGTTTGCAGAGCCTGAGTCGTAGTTTCATATCTCTTTATATCTACCCACTTATCTGTTCCTCGCACAATATCTCGGTGTGTTGTGAATCGACACAATGTCTCCACCGCATGCAGATCCTGCAAACCAAACGCCTCGCAGTGACGCATCAGTGCACTTGCATTTTGTGAGTGAAAAGTATTTTCGGTGAGGATTGTCATGTAGTGCGTGCGTTTAGAGATTGTTGATTTCAATGTCTCCATCCTCTCGGGTGTCATAAACTCCGCCAAGTATTCAATACGTTCACGCAACCACTCCTCGTTGTGGTTATTTTCTATATTTGTCATCTTCATCCAAAATTTTCAGGTAACTTTCGTACCTCGAATATGCTATCTCTCCTCTCTGGACTGCCGCTATCACCGCACACTTTGGTTCGTGTGTATGTGTGCAGTTATAAAACTGGCAATCAGCACCATACTCCATCATCTCGGGGTAGTAGTGCCACAATTCATCGTCGTCGATATCGAGTAATCCGAACCCCTTTATACCCGGCGTGTCGATGATATACCCCCCGCTTGTGAGCGGATACATCGTCGAGAATGTTGTGGTGTGTTTTCCTTTGTTGTGACTCGTCGATATCTCCCCCGTGCGGATCTCTAGATTTGGCTCTATAGCCTTTATGAGTGTCGATTTTCCCACTCCCGAATTTCCAGATATGAGCGTGGTGTGGTTATGCATTATCTCTTTGACTCTGTCTAACCCTATCCCCTCCTTTGCCGATATGTCAATGACTTCATATCCAGCACTTTCGTATATGGCATGAAACTCCTCTACAGCCTCGGGAGACTCCGTAGTCGCCAAATCTATTTTAGCTAAAAGTATTGTTGCCGGGACTTTATACGCTTCACACGTCACTAGAAATCTATCAATAAATTCGGTTGGTGTCTCGGGAGAGAAGAGTGTAGCGACAATAATTGCACGGTCGATATTCGCCCCTATGATATGCGACTCCTTCGAGAGGTTCGATGCACGACGGATAATATAGTTACGACGAGGTTTCACATCGCAAATCACAAACGACTGTTGCGACTCATCCTCCGCCTCGCACATCACCTCATCGCCCACAACAACCGGAGATGTGGAACGCACCCCCTTAAGACGCAGACGTCCACGAATTCGACATCTGTGTGTAACCCCCTCATGCAAAACATCATACCATGTACCTGTCGCTTGGGTGACAATCCCCGTGAAGTGGCTATAATTTTTCGAGTTCACGGCTTATGCTATTTTGTGTAGTTTTCAGTGCAGGGAATATTTTATCACTCACCCCGATTATCGAGTGGTATAGTTTTGACTCATCTAGCGTCTGTTTATTGACAATATCCAACTGTTTGTTGATGCCATCAAAAGCACCAAAGAGCAAACTCAAAATCAGAGCATATTTACATACCGAGAGTGCTGCACCCAAAATTCCATCAATAATTCCGAGCCCCACAAATTTAAACAACCCCTTTAGCACTCTTGACACTAACGCTACCGCTATCATAAACACCAAAAATAGGATTACCATCCCTGCAATAAATGCGTAATCGCTATTGATGTTGAGCATCTCTCCCACTGCTGCGCCGTAGTGTATTGCGAGCCAGATTCCGATTATAATTCCCACAATAGAGCACAGTTGCGAGATTATACCCTGTTTGAACCCCGAAAATAGTGCGATGGCGAGTATCACCAAAACAATAATATCAATGTAATTCATCATCTATAATTTTTTACAAAGGTAACAAAAAACTCTATAATTTGCTATTTATCAATATCGAAAGCGTCGAAGGACCCTCATTAAAAAGCAGATCTAGGATCGATAAATTTGCAACATACGGCTCTCTGTCATAGAATACTTGGATGTATTGCTCATGGCTAAACCCCGATGTGTCACGTCGTTTGGGTCGAAGGTCGCAATCCTCGGGAGTGCACTCCACATACTCCTGCGACAGTGTGACATTGGGTGTGAGACCAATTAGTTTTGTGATTTGCGTTATAAAAGCCCAATTTAGATCCACTAATAATTCGTAGTTCGACGTGAAGATCCCCTCCAAATATGGAGCGTAGTGGTCGTAAAAGGGTGAAGATTTGTATGCCGAAAGTACCGCCAGAAGGTGCTGATGTTGCCACTTCTTAGAGTAGTCGATCTCGACCCTCTGCATCTTCATACGTGGGCGATTTGCATTTTTTACATTTACCGACAACTCCATAGCTCCCGATGCGGTCATTATACGTGTGCGGTTACGTTGCGAACGTTTTATGTAGTGTTCTCCCAGATCTATGATGCACTCTCGTTGGGCGATGTGGGCAAAATATTCGATCGAAGGGAGGTATGCTGATGGTAGTATTGTCATATTATCTCTCTCTCCAATCTCCGTTACTCTTTATCAACTCTATGAGCCTCTCTATCGCCTCCGACTGAGGGATATTGCGCTCTATGACCTCTCGACCCTTGTATAGAGTAATACGTTCTGGTGCTGCTCCGACATATCCATAATCGGCATCTGCCATCTCCCCCGGTCCATTCACGATGCACCCCATAACCCCGATCTTCAGATGGCTAAGGTGCGACGTCGCCGCCTTTATTTGCGATAAGCTACCCTCAATATCGAAGAGTGTACGACCACAACTCGGACATGCTATATACTCCGTTTGACTCTGCCTAACTCTCGATGCTTGAAGTATAAGAAGCTCTATGAGTGAACGTTGCTCGGAGCTAAGGTGTGGCGCATCAACAACTATTCCATCCGCTAAACCATCCAAAAACAACACTCCCAAATCTGCCGCAGCACGCACCGCAACATCCTCTGCATCCCCTCCGTCATAACGAACCTTCACCACCACAGGACGATCATCCCCAAGGTTCAAAATTGCAGCTCGTAGCTCTGCTGTTGGGTTGTGTGAGCTGCTCTCGATGAGGGTGAATTGATCGTTTAGTTCGGTGTGTATCACCGGAGTTGTGATTTT
>JAWXSU010000005.1:0-27800 GCA_044434245.1 Rikenellaceae bacterium
GTGGAGTTGGCACGGAAAAGATGGCGTTGATGGCGTTGACGGCGTTGACGGAAAAGACGGTGCTGATCTTACAGTAGCCAATATGTCATATAAAACGTATGGAGACTATGGTCTATTGTTCCTTGATGCAGTAGGTGAAGTTGAGGCACGTATCATCTATCTACCTTTAGATGTTCAAACACCAACAAGCGTTACAGTTTTGGCATACGAGCTTGGCAATTTTGTCGTTGGTGAGACTGTTAGTTTTGACGTTGTAGTTAACCCAACTGCAAATGCTAAGGAGATCACAAACTTCTACTTGGTAGACAAGTCATCTTCGTACGGAACTCGTGGATCAGTTTACGGAGGTGAGATCTCAGCTCTTGAGGTTAGTTATGAATTGACAGACACGGCTGCATCTGTTTACACTATCTCTATTAAGTGTGTGGATGAGGTTACCTCTGCATTGAGTTACGTATATGTTGCTGCAGAGTACGAGGTTTCGGAGTATACAGCTCCATCTGACATCGCAACTAACTACTCAACATACTTGAATGCTACAGCTGAGGATGCAACTTTCAATACTACAAACTCTTACGAACTTATCTCATCGACATATCTTACAACAGGTACTTCTTCATACGTGCCACTTACTTCTGCTGATTTTGCAGAGTTCTCTGATATTGTAATGTATGAGGATAGCGAGAAAACATTTACTATACTTAAGAGTGCGATTGGCAACCTTACAAGTGTAGAGTGTGTTGCTACAGGTGTCTCTGGAAATACACAGAAACTTCCTACATTCGAGTACGATGGCAATAACGTAACTGTAACATCATTGGATGGTCACTCTTCTAAATCTATATTCACAGTAACAGTTTCGGCTACAGATCTTAACGGTGATGTAATTACAGCGGCTGATGCATTTACTATCACAGTTTACCCTTACAACGAGGTTGAAGAGTACTCTGCTGAGGAGTCTATCTCACAATGGCTACCTGCTACAACAACTGCTAGCGCAACTATCGAGGGAACAGAGGATTACACTCAACAATTCAAGAGTGCATTCACATACGACTTTAGTGGTGCTACATACGAGGTAATTTCATTCGAGGATGATTACAACATCTACTCACTCGGAGTTGAGGAGGTTGATCTTGATGCTGCGGCTGATCTTATCTCTGCATCATACGATCCAACAACAGGTATTGTTACATATACATTGGCTGCCTCAACTGAGGATGGTGTACTTCTACAACCTGGTACATATACAGTTGTTATGAAGGGTAAATCAACCCCTAGCACTATGGACGAGAGCGACTTCAAAGACAATCAAGTTCTTTTGACTCAAGAGATCACAATCCTTGCTCCAGAGTTTGGTATTAGCTTTGCAGATGGTGTTGTTGTGTCACCTTCCACTTCAGGCACAGCGTTATACATGGTTAGCGACTGGAATAATGTTGACATTACAACTTTGATTGACTACGATGCAACAACAACAGATGGAGATGCTCCTGTTTACGCATACAACAACACAACAGACCTTGATAATATTGTTGCTGATTATGGCGTACGCTCTATGATAAATGGCGACAAGACTACAACTGCTAAGTTCCCAACGACATATGATGCTTCATACGTAGCAACAGCAACATTCTACTATGAGTTGACAACTGGTGTTAAGTTCCCAGTAACTGTGGATGAGTACTCTTCACTTGAGATTCAGTTCTACAGTGTATATGACTTGACTACTACATGGTCGATTGAAAGTGCTGAGACTGTAGTTTATAGTTACGATAGCCAAATCAAGGGTCAATCTTCAGTTACAGTTACTCCTGCTCTTGCATACTCAGCAACTCAAGAGCAAGCTAGCTCAACAACTAGAGAGCTTACAAACACAACAGCTGCTAACGTGATGAATATCTTCGGATCATCATATGGTACTAAAGCAACGATCTCATACACTGTAAATGACGTTGTATACTACAGCGAGTACGACACAGTTGTTGCTGAGATTCCAACAAACAGTGCGTTGTACGGTATCGAGAATATCGTCTCTATAAAGAATGGTCAGATCTCACTTGAGATTGCAAACAACTTGAACTGGACTCAAGCAAGTGACGATGAGGCAATCAGCCAATGTGTCACAGTGACAGTTACCGACTTCTTCGGAAACGAGGCAATTGATACAGTAACTATCGTTATCAAGAAATAATCGATGACAATAGAGTAGAGTCACAAAACATTCCTCATAATGTTGGAGAGGTTGGTTACAATTAAGTAGCCAACCTCTTTTTTATCAATATCAATGTGAGTATATTACCACCCTACTCCAACACCATTGCCAGTAGATGCATGAGTGTCACCACCAACATCAATCCATGTTGATAGTTGACCCATTATTTAAAATTGGTTATTGTTGATATTCATCACATGACACAATCATTGCCAATCGTTATTTTTCAACGATCTGAATGGTAGATAAACCCAAAGAGAAGAGGGTTATAGGTAGAATGTGAAATCAAGGAGTGCCTCACATCATGAAGATTTAAGTAGTGTAAAATAATTATTGGTGTATTTTTGAAAGTGCTATTGGATATGAGATTTTTTGCTATTGAATTGAAAATATAAGTAGGGTAAAATAATTATTGGTGTATTTTTAAGAGTGCTATTGGTGATGAGATTTTTTGCTGTTGAATTGAAAATATAGTGGTTCTACTTTGAGATTTAAAAGTTAAAAATATCGCTCCAAGAGTGCTATTAAAAATATGGCAATAATTGTTTTTCACTACTTAGTTCAATCCCTCGATAATTCTAAAAAAACGACCTTTGTTGTACTCCGAGATTTTGCCTTTGCTGATAAATAATATCTCGCCAGAGGTGCTAAGTAACATTATCGTTGAGTAGTTGTCACAATCCCCAAGCCTCCAACTGCTCGATAGTGAACCATCTTTGTCGACTAGGAATGGAGTGCCCGATGCCTCAGCACGCTTTCGAGCCATTTTATATGCCACCTCAGCTGGAGCTTTAGGTGCATCTTTTAAATTCATGATATTAACCCCCGTGAACTTACCATTTTTGAGAGTAGCATTTGATTTGAGCTCCCCTACAAACTCATCGTTCTGCCCAACACGATCGGGATCTACATAAAAGATAAGGAGATATTTATCACCAAAGTGAGGCAGATGAGTTGCTCTATTGTTAAGGTCTGAGAGTTGTACATTCTGCACAACACGCCCCTCTTGTGCCACAGCGGAGCTCACGACACAAATAAACATAAGTATAGAGAGTGTTATTTTTAGTCTCATAAAATTATATTTTATCCCTTCATCTCGCTCTTTGCTCGCTCCAAACGGCGGGCATAGTCTCTACGAGATATAAGGAGGTATAGTAATATTGCCAAACTAATGAACGTCAACCCCACCATATATGTTGCATGAAATCCTCCTCCTACATGGGCTATTGCGCCACCCGTAAGCATACCCATACCCGAACCGAAATCTAGGGCAATGAAGTATGTCGAGTTTGCAGTACCACGGCGATTATGAGGCACAAGGTCGACGATCATAGATTGAACAACGGGCGCAACTAACCCAAATCCAAATCCCAGCATAAGCGACGAAAATGGGAATGTAACCTCCGTGAGCAGGAATGTAAACACCCCACCTGCTACAAATATACAAATTAATCCCACAATAACCAACAGGTTATGTAATCCCTGCCTAATAAAACGTCCTGCGAGAACTCTCGAAACTATAATTCCGATAGAGAACAACATAAAGAAGTTGCCGGAATTGATATTCATACCGCACTCTTTAACATATATCGACACGTATGCCATGAGTGATCCATAGAGAAAATATATAAGAGCCATTATCGCAGCCATCGACACAGCATCTGTCAAAAAGAAACGATCCAACGACAAACGAGATACCTCACGCGAGGGTCTATGTTGAGCCTTGACAAGAGATCCAGCAATGGTACCCAATACACAAGAACCCAAAGCCACAGTAAATAGACCTTGGTACGACATCAGATCCATCAGATACAACCCCGCCATTGGACCTATCGCCATCGAAATCACGACAAGAGCTCCGAAGTAACCGATCGCTTCGGCTCGTCGTTGTGATGGCACGACATCTATCGCCAGAGTGTTACTTGCGGTTGTGAGTATCGAAAATGTAGCACCTAAAAATATACGAGTCACAATAATCATCGCAATAGAGTTTGCAAATATATACCCTAGAAACAGAAGTGTAAAAATTGCAAAGGTGATGATATATAACTTCTTGCGATTGTACTTATCGACCAAATATCCCGAAAAGGGGCGAGTCAATAGTGCCGTTATAATGTATGACGCCACGACCACTCCCGCCATCGAGGAGCTTGCTGCGAAGCGATCCATAACATACATTGCGATCACCGGCATGACCAAATTAAATGCAAAGAACATCAAAAAGCTCGCAAAAGAAATAAGTATAAAATTGCGATTAAAAAGTTTTGTTGGCGACTCCATCTCTCCCTCTATTTAAATAAATGATTGGGCAAAGGTACAATTTTTTTGGAAATTTGACTATTATGTGATACCTTGCAGATTTAAAATGTAAAGTTATGACAAAAAAATACACCCCCTCACCAAACCGTTACAACGACACTCCCTACGTGCGATGTGGAGCTAGTTCTTTGCGTCTGCCTCGAATTTCGTTGGGTTTGTGGCAAAATTTTGGAACTTACGACGATTTCGATGTAGCTCAAGAGATGATAACTCACGCCTTTGACCGAGGTATCACCCACTTCGATCTAGCGAATAACTATGGACCAGAGCCCGGAAGTGCAGAGGTTACATTTGGGCGTGTGATGCGCAACCAACTATCGGCGTATCGTGACGAACTAATCATCAGTTCCAAAGCGGGACACGAGATGTGGGCTGGACCATACGGGGGGAACTCGTCACGCAAAAGCATTATTGCGAGTGCCAATCAGAGCCTACAACGCACAGGATTGGAGTATTTTGATATATTTTACACCCATCGCTGGGATGGTGAAACCCCTATCGAGGAGAGTGTTTCGGCTCTCGCATCGCTCGTACGTTCGGGTAAAGCGTTGTATATTGGGGTATCAAAATATCCTCCAGCACAAGCCGAAGAGATATACACGCTGCTCAAAGCCGAAGGCGTACCATCTCTTGTGAGCCAATATAGATACAACATGTTTGATCGTGACGTAGAGCAACATTCTCTGCAAATTGCGGCAAAGCATGGCTCGGGAGTTATCGCATTTTCAGCATTGGCGCAGGGGCTTTTGAGCGATAAATATCTGGGAGGCATCCCCTCAAGTTCTCGTATTGGACGAGACCACCAAACATCAATCGGAAAGTCCGCTATAACGCTCGATAAATTGTCGAAAATCGCAGCTCTAAACGAGGTAGCACAACGTCGAGGTCAAACCTTGGCACAGATGGCTCTTTCGTGGGTTATGCGTCGTTCGGAGATCACATCGATTGTGATAGGAGCTAGTCGAGTGTCACAAATTGATGATAGCTTACAATCGGTGAATAATCTATATTTTAGCGCAGCAGAGCTACAAGAGATCGAAAATATCTTAAAATAGCGTGATGTAGATTGGCACAGTGCAAATTTGGGATAATTTTTGTGGTGAAGATTTTCAAAAAACATCTACACTATGAAAAAATATATCTTTACAATCCTATCTTTTGCAGCACTTGTTGCGTGTAATCGAAATCCAACAACAAGAACCGAAGTGGTTCAAGAGTTGGAGACACAGATACTTAGAGTCGAGGATCTCGAAAATTTAACCCCCGACTCCGTAATGACACTTCTCAAAGTGGGTAACCAAAATTTCGTTGCCAAATCTACGCAACCACGAGACTCTCAGGCACAACTAGCACTCTCCGCCGAAATTGGACAAGCCCCCAAGGCGATTGTGTTGTCGTGCATAGACTCCCGTGTCCCGGTTGAGATGATCTTCGACATGGGGATTGGTGACATATTTGTGGCTCGTGTGGCAGGAAATGTTGTCAATGATGATATGTTGGCAAGTATGGAGTATGCGTGTAAATATATCGGCAGTAAAGTTATCGTAGTGCTCGGTCATGAATCGTGTGGTGCCGTGAATGCCGCCTGCGCAGGACTTCGAGATGGCAACCTCACGGAGCTTATGCGCAAAATTCAACCCGCAGTAAAGATCACCGAAAAAATCGGGGGCGACCCCTTTTCGAAGGAGTTTCAGAGTCGTGCTGTAGCCAACAATGTTGCAGTTATGGTCGAAAATATCCGCAACAGCAGTCCTACCCTTAAAGGGATGGAGGAGGAGGAGAAGATCAAAATTGTGGGCGGTGTATTCAGTATCTACACAGGAGAGGTTGAGTTCTTTGATGATTCAAAAGATATGCACCATCACCTTTAAAATAGTTATTGACTCGTGCAAAACCATAAAGAAATTATATAGCTCCGCTACAAATAAAAGGTAAAATATTTTCATTTTCTCGCTTAATATTCGAAAAATTTTATGTAAGTTTGTAGTGATAAATCTCTGCGGTTTAATCCATAGAGAACAATACTTACCAATTTTATTAAATGAAGATGAAAAAGATTTTATTTATTTTTGCAGTTATGATCTGCACTGTCGTAACAGCATCAGCACAAATTTCAAAGGGAGAATCAACAATATCTGCAAAGATCGGTATCGGAGATAGCAGCTATGGAATACCAACAACCATTACATACGAAAATGCTCTATGGGGCATAAACGATGCGTCGTGTGTTACCTTGGGAGGTAGTGCTGGATTTGGATTATTTTCGGATAGCAACATCTTTTATGTTGGATTGAGAGGTGCATACCACTACGCCATCAACAAATGGGATCTTTTGGGTGCATTGACTATTGGTGGTAATATTGCTAGTTCAGCGGATAATCCAATGTTTAATGTTAGCGTTGGTGCGAACTACTTCTTCTCTGAGAGTTGGGCAGTTGGTGCAGAGCTTGGATATGGAATATCATTTGCAAATGTGGGGGTGACTTACAAATTCTAAGAATCGGGTTAAGTTTTTATCGTTATAACTGCTGAGAGAAATGTAAACAGATTCTAAAGCTACAAAATAAATTTTCATACGACAAAGAGAGTTGTAATTGCGATATGCACCAGAGGCATCAGCAATCTGCAACTCTTTTTTGCGCATTTTTTCATAAAACACATCACAATCATGAAACCTCTATTTATCTGCTACGATAGATGTAGCACCTGCAAAAAAGCCGAAAAGTGGCTTATTGACAATAATGTCGACTTCGAAAAACGAAGTATAATCAGCGAGAATCCATCCGCAGCAGAGCTTAGCGAATGGTTGACTCTTAGCGGTCTGCCGATTCGTAGATTTTTTAACACATCGGGCATCAAGTATCGAGAATTAAATCTCAAAGATCGTGTGGCAACAGACTCCGTGGAGGAGCTTCTACAACTGCTTGCGAGCGATGGTATGGTTGTGAAACGACCTCTACTTATCACAGATACAACGGTACTACTCGGTTTTAAAGAGAGCGAATATACCACAACATTTCAAAAGGGGTAACATCCAGACCACATAAATATGAAATGAGGACTTGACAATGGCAAAGATTTTTTGTAAATTTGTCGGGGGATTTTGTCTCTTGTAACCAAAATAGTTAAAATATGCTTTCAATTTTTGCCTCAATTATAGGGTACCTCTTTTTGACGGTTATGTGTGCCGTTTTTTTAATTATCTCCGCAGTGGCTTTTGTGGTGTGCTATCCATTTGATCCTAAGCGATGGGTTGTGCACAACCTTTCTCGTGCAATGTGCTACATATTCTTCTTCTTCTTTAGATGGATGTGGAGATACGAAATATCGGGACTCGAAAATATCGACCCCAAAGGGAGATATGTGATTATGATGAACCACAACGCAATGATGGATGTGCCGATGTTGTACTTCACATCTATGGATTTCAGATGGGTGTCAAAACGTCAAGTATTCTCAATCCCATTCTTCGGGCAATTTCTTGTGTTGCATGGCGATATCGCAATCGAGAGGGGAAACCCTGCAGCAGCGATGAAACTTGTGATGGAGAGGGGGCTGAAATGGATCGGACGAGGGGTCTCGGTTTCGATATTCCCCGAAGGTACTCGCTCCAAAACCGGAGAGATAGGACGATTCAAAAGTGGCGGATTTCGCTTGGCTCACGAAGCTGGAGTGGCAATATTACCCGTTGTGGTGAGTGGCACTCGACACCTGCTCAACAAGAATGGCACATTGAATGTGGGGCGAAAAATTGTGATTAAAGTGCTCCCACCAGTAAGCGCAGAGAGAGTAACCCAAAGCGACATGAAGGAGCTCATGGAGGAGGTACGAACAGATATGATCGAGACATTGACACAAATAAGTAGATAGAGAGATGGCAGAGTTAAACATACCAACAACCAACAATAACTATGGTGATGATGCGATTGTCACCCTGACGCCCCGTGAACATATCCGTCTGCGTCCGGGAATGTATATCGGTAAGTTGGGGGATGGTTCGCAGAGTGATGATGGAATATATGTCCTCATAAAGGAGGTTGTCGACAACTCGGTCGATGAATTTATCATGGGGGCTGGAAAACGTATCGAGATATCTATCGAAAATAATATTGTGTCGGTGCGAGATTATGGTCGAGGTATTCCACTAAAATCGCTATCGGCGGCTGTGAGCGAGATGAACACAGGAGGAAAGTACAATGGTACAGCCTTCAAAAAAAGTGTAGGACTCAATGGTGTGGGTGTCAAGGCGGTGAATATGCTATCTTCGGAGTTCACAGCTCGTGCCGTACGTGATGGCGAGGCTCGTACGGTGAGCTTCTCACAAGGAGTTGAACTTAGCGATAAGTGGGAGAGCGGATTGTCGGAGAGGAATGGAACGTTTATTTCGTTTAGGGTCGACACGGAGGTCTTTGGCGAATATAGCTACAATTTGGAGTATGTGGAGCAGATGGTACGCAACTACACATACCTCAACTTAGGGTTAACATTTGTACTTAATGGTCAAAACTACACATCGAAAAATGGACTTCTCGATCTATTGAACGAGAATTTGAGCGAATCGCCACTATACGCACCTATCCACCTGACAGGCAACGATATTGAGGTCGCCATAGCTCACGGATCGGGGTATGGAGAGAGCTATTTTTCGTTTGTTAATGGTCAATACACATCGCAGGGAGGAACCCACCAAACAGCATTTAGAGAGGCGATTGCGAAAGTTATAAAGGATTTCTACAAAAAGGATTTCGATGCGTCGGATATTCGCACGTCGATAATTGCAGCGATTTCGGTAAAGGTTACAGATCCTATATTTGAGTCACAAACCAAAATCAAATTGGGCAGCAAGGAGGTTGAGCCAGGGATTACGGTACGCAATTTTGTGATGGATTTCTTATCTCAGAACCTAGATAACTTCCTCCACAAAAACCCCGAAACTGCCCAAATACTCCAAAAGAAGATAGTCGAGAACGAGAAGGAGCGCAAGGCGATATCGGGAATACAAAAGAAGGCGAGAGAGACCGCTAAAAAGGTCTCGCTAAACAATAAAAAGTTGAGGGATTGCAAGGTGCACCTTACGAGTAAAAACGACCTGGCGGAGCAATCTATGATCTTCATCACGGAGGGTAACTCAGCATCGGGATCTATAACTTCGAGTCGTGATGTTCGCACACAGGCGGTATTCTCGCTGAGGGGAAAACCACTCAACTGCTATGGTCTAACAAAAAAAGTTGTCTACGAAAATGAGGAGTTTAACTTGTTGCAAGCGGCACTCAATATCGAAGATGGCATCGAAAACCTCAGATACAACAAGGTTGTGATTGCGACGGATGCCGATGTGGATGGTATGCATATTCGACTACTACTACTCACATTCTTCTTGCAATTTTTCCCAGAGATAGTACGTAGTGGACATCTATACATCTTGCAAACACCTCTTTTCAGAGTGCGCAACAAGAAACAGACACTCTATTGCTACACGGACGAGGAGAGACTCTCGGCGATCAAGAAGTGCGGCACATCGGCAGAGATCACCCGATTCAAAGGTCTGGGAGAGATCTCGGCAGATGAGTTCAAGGGATTCATCGGCGAGGATATGCGACTCGATAAGGTACGCATGACCAAAGATGATCCAATTCACGAGATGTTGGAGTTCTACATGGGAAAAAATAGTTTCGAGAGGCAGGGTTTTATCATCGACAACCTGCGTGTTGAGGAGGATATTGTCGAGGCTGATACTTTATAGTTATGGAAAAAGAGATTATAGATACGCTACCCAAACGAGAGGGTAAATATAGCCGCCTCACGGGAGAAGAGGCGGGAGTTAAGAAACTTACGGGTATGTACAAGAGTTGGTTCTTGGACTACGCTTCGTATGTTATCCTTGAGCGTGCTGTGCCCCATGTGTATGATGGATTGAAACCAGTACAAAGACGTATCCTCCACGCTATGAAGGTCGTAGATGATGGTAGATACAATAAAGTTGCCAATATCGTTGGTCAAACAATGCAGTACCACCCCCACGGTGACGCCTCAATCAAAGATGCTATGGTGCAGATAGGTCAAAAAAACCTGCTCATAGATTGCCAAGGAAACTGGGGAAATATCCTCACGGGTGATGATGCAGCAGCGGGTCGTTATATTGAGGCTCGACTATCAAAATTCGCATTGGATGTGGTTTTTAACCGCAAGACCACGGAGTGGATGCTATCATACGATGGACGAAAGGAGGAGCCTGTGACGCTACCCATAAAATTCCCATTGTTGTTGGCTCAGGGGGCGGATGGTATTGCGGTAGGTTTGGCATCGAAGATATTGCCTCACAACTTTGTAGAGCTTATTGATGGAGCTATAGCACATTTAAAAGGCGAGAGTTTTGAGTTGTTTCCCGATTTCCAGACGGGAGGACAGATGGATGCCAGCCGTTATAACGATGGTCTGAGAGGTGGAGCTGTTAAGGTGCGAGCAAAGATATCGAAGATAGACAAACGTACCCTCTCGATCACAGAGATACCCTACAACACAACCACAGAGTCAATTAAAGACTCTATTATCAAGGCAAATGAAAAGGGTAAAATCAAGATAAAAAAGGTAGATGATAATACCGCCGAAAAGGTAGAGATAATAATCCAAGTCGCCAATGATGAGTCGAGTGACAGAACCATAGATGCACTCTACGCATTTACGGATTGTGAGGTGTCGATATCTCCCAACTCTTGTGTCATAGAGGATAATAAACCGCATTTCTTAGGGGTTAGCGAGATTTTGCGTCGCTCGGCAGATAATACCAAACGGCTATTGAGTTTGGAGCTACAAATCAAACTCTCAGAGTTAAATGCCGCATGGCACGCAGCGTCGTTGGAGCGAATATTCATAGAGAATAAATTATACCAACTCATCGAGGGGTGTCGAAGTCGAGAGGAGGCATACGCAGCGGTAGATAGTGGTCTTGAACCATTCAAAAAACTACTTCGCAATGAGGTGACACAAGATGATGTGCAACGACTCACGGAGCTAAGATTTATTCGCATATCTCGTTACGACACAGACAAGGCGGATAATGAGATCAAACAAATAGAAGAGGATATAAAGCAGACACAAGGTTATTTGGACAATCTTACCGATTATACAATAGCATACTACAAACGCATCCGCGATAAATATGGCAAGGGCAAGGAGCGTCGCACAGAGATCAGAGAGTTCGATATGATCGAGGCAACGAAGGTTGCGGTGACCAACGAAAAGCTATATGTCGACCGAGCGGAGGGATTCTTTGGCACGGGTAAGTCGATGAAGGATTGTGAATTTGTGTGCGACTGTTCAGATATTGATGATGTTATCTTGATGACCAAAGATGGTCGTTACATAATCACGAAGGTTAGCGACAAAGCATTCTTTGCCAAAAACATCTATTACATAGGTGTATTCAAGCGCAACGACGAACGCACGATATACAATATCCTCTATCGAGATGGTCGTCTCGGAGCACTCATGATGAAACGATGCGCCATAAAGGGGGTGACACGAGATAAGGAGTATGACATCACAAAAGGCACAGCCAAAAGCGAGGTCATATATCTGTCGGTGAATCCGAATGGCGAGGCGGAGGTTCTCAAAATTTACTTCAAACCTCGACCTCGACTCAAGAAACTTATTGCGGAGTTGGATTTTTCGACCCTCGCTATAAAAGGACGTCAGAGTCAAGGTAACCTATACACTCGTTATTCGCTACACAAAATTGTGGTTAAGGAGAGGGGGGTATCTACCCTTGCGGGGCAAAATATATGGTATGACGCAGATGTACGAAGACTCAACACCGATGAACATGGAGTGTTGCTCGGAGAGTTCAAGGGTGACGATAAGTTGGTGGTGTGGAGTGCTAAGAATCAATACTACATCACGGGGTACGACATCATGCAACACTTCCCCGACGACACGACCAAAGTGGAGAGATTTGTGAGTGGAAAGGTGTACAACGTGTGTTACTTCGATCGTACACAAAACTACTACTACATGAAACGTTTCACGGTGGAGCTAGGCGATAAAACCCAACAATTCTTGGGCGAAGAGGGCGAAGCGGATTTCGTATGCATGAGCTCTTCGTCGGCAGCAAAGTTGGTGGTGACATACAAAGGGGCACACGCCTCACGCCCGGCAGATGAGTTGGAGGTGGCGGAGTTTGTTGGGGTAAAACGCCACACAGCAAAGGGTAAAAGGATCACTACATACGATGTTGCGACACTACACTTTATAGAGCCTGCAGAGGAGGAGTTTACGCAGACAGAGGAGCAGGAGCTAGAGGAGTCCACCGTCACTGATGTTGAAGTGGTAGAGAACAAGGAACCAATACAAGAGCAGTTAAACCTTTTTGAGTAGAGAGAAATCGAATGTTGATATTTTTGATAGGATATATGGGGTGCGGCAAAAGCACCATAGGTCGTAAATTAACACAGCGTTTGGGGTGGAAATTAGTCGACACGGATAGAGTCATAGAGCAGAATGAAGGGTGCACAGTGGCGGAGATCTTCGATAGTCGTGGCGAGGAGTATTTCAGAGAGATGGAGAGAGGAGTGGTTGACACACTATCACACCAGAGTGATGATTGTATAGTCTCAACAGGAGGGGGGTTACCAATATGGGGTGATAATATGGAACTACTCAATAGAGTTGGAGTTACGGTGTACTTAAACCGTACGGCAGAAAATATCGCATCGAGGCTGAGTGCCAACGGTCGTTATAAACGCCCAAAACTTAGGGGATTAAACGATGAGGAGTTGGTGCAATTCATGTCAGAAAATATAGCACTGCGTGAACCGACATACAAAAAAGCGACACTTGTGATTGATGCTGTGCCGCTGGGAGATGATGCGATTTTGGATATTATTGTAAAGCATATAAAGAGCCACAAATAGAAGAATGGATAACAGGGGGATAGGGATCTACGATTCGGGACTGGGAGGTCTAAGTGTATGGAGAGCGATTCGAGAACGCTTGCCCCACGAGTCGTTGCTCTACTTGGGGGATGGTAAAAATTGCCCCTATGGTTTGAGATCCCCCGAAGAGATTCGAACGTTAGCGTTCCGAGCAGTTGAAGAGCTCTTGAATAGAGGGTGTAAGATGGTTGTCGTGGCGTGCAATACGGCTACAAATGCGGCGATCGAGGAGCTTAGAGCGCACTATCCACACATTCCATTTGTGGGGATGGAACCTGCCGTTAAACCTGCATGCTTGCTCTCGAAGTCGGGAGTTGTAGGGGTTCTTGCAACTCAAAGTAGTATTGACGGGGATATGTTCCACCGCACGGCAGCAAAATATGGAGAGAATATACGAGTTATAGCGAAGTATGGACGAGGCTTTGTTGAGTTGGTAGAGGGGGATATGGAGAGGAGTCCTATTGCCCAAGAGGTGGTGAGAGGTGTTGTCGAGGAGTTTACACGTGAGGGGGTAGATCAAATTGTTCTAGGGTGCACCCACTATCCATTCCTCTCCGAGACAATATCTCGATTTGCTCCTCACGCAAATATCATAGACCCTTCGCCTGCGGTGGCAAAACAGACCGAAAAATTACTTATTGAGAATGATCTACTCTCGACGTTGGATAACGATGTGAGATGTGATTTTTTGAGCTTCGCAGGAGATTGTTATATCAAAAGGTTGAGAAAAAAAGCAGATGAAATTTTAAGAAGGTAACAGAGATGGCAAAGAAAAAGACAACAGTGGAGAGTGGCGCAGAGGAGTCATTCACACTAACAAATAGAGAGACTATGCGATGGGTTATAGGTTTTGTACTCTTCGTGATGGGGCTCATTTCGGTAGCGTCGGTACTATTTTACTACTTTGATTGGAAAGCAGATTATAGCATCATAAATGGAATAAATAGCGACAGCCCTCTCTTCGATCAAGAGAGGATTTCAAACCCATGTGGGAGCATGGGAGCATGGATTGGAGAGCTCCTTGTTGGGCGTTCATTCGGATTGGTGGGGATTGTGATCCCTGTGGTGCTGACAATACTTGGTGTGAGAATACTCCGTAAGGAATCTCTAAAAATCAACAAGTTGCTACTCTTTGCCAGCCTTATTGTGATCTTAGGATCATTGACTTTCGGATTTGTATTCTCGGGGGTTGAGGTGTTCAACAGTGGCTTGGGAGGAGCCTTTGGAGTGGAGCTTAGTCGCAGCATGATAGGTGTTGTCGGAGGGGTGGGATCTGCTATTCTGCTGCTCGCAGGGTGGATTGTCACAGGAGTCTTTGTTAATAGGAACTTTATTCGGACGGTAAATAATGCCGGAAATGCAGCAGTCGGTGGCGGCGAAAAGATTGTCGACATGGTAAAAAATAGCGTTAAGCAACGAGAGGTAAACAAAGAGGATGTATCACTAGATGAAGAGATTACACCTACCACAGCAGAGATAAAGGAGCAGCCACACACACCATCACCTCAACAAAAACCAACCACCATACAAGAACCAGAACCTGTTGTAGAACCATCACCCGAGGAGCAAAACGAACCTTCACCCTTTATGGTGCTCACGGAAGATGACGCTATTGGAGGGGAGAGAGAGACTGTAAATACAATATATTCACGCCGCAGGAGCGATGTATTAGAGCTTGTGGATGTCGACGAAAATGGAAATATCATAGAGTCTAATGAACCGGTTGATAATGATGGAATAGTTATTATACGTCAAAATAGAGATCCTCGTATGCAGATGCAAGATGATATCGAAGAGATCACAACAGACGAAGAGTTAACAGCAGAAGATCCAGGAGAGGAGATTATCATACCGCTTATTAATGAGACAGAACCGCAAGGAGTCGTGGTAACAGTAGAGGCTAATGAGCTGGAGGAGTTAGATATAGAGGATCTCGAAGAGGATCTATATGACCCATTGCGAGAGCTCAACAAATACGAAAGACCCTCACCGCTGCTGCTTGAGGATTATCAATCAGACGAGGGGGTTACGGATGATGAGATATATGAAAATAAGGCAAAAATAGAGGAGACCCTCAAACATTTCGGAATTCCAATCAGCCGTATCATGGCGACAGTTGGTCCAACCATCACGCTCTACGAAATTATTCAGGCGCAGGGTGTGAAGATATCTAAAATCCAGGGGCTGGAGAATGATATCGCCCAGAGTCTCAAAGCATTCGGCATACGTATCATCGCCCCTATCCCAGGTCGTGGAACAATAGGTATCGAAGTTCCAAATCGCCACAAGCAGGTGGTTTCGATGCTTTCTGCGGTGCGAAGTCCTCAATTTAAGGAGATAAAGGCTGAACTGCCGATTGTTATCGGACGAACGATTCAAAACAAGAACTACGCCTTCGACTTGGCGAAGATGCCCCACTTGTTGGTTGCAGGAGCTACGGGACAAGGTAAATCGGTGGGACTCAACGCAATCATCACATCGCTACTCTACAAGAAACACCCTGCGGAGTTAAAACTTGTGATGATAGACCCAAAGATGGTGGAGTTCACCCCCTACAAAAATTTGGAGCACCACTTCATGGCGAAAATGGAGTCGGAGGAGGATGTGATTATTACAGATCCCAAAAAGGCGGTATATACTCTAAACTCTCTGTGTGAAGAGATGGAGAAACGTCTAAAATTACTGTCGAAGGCTTCGGTACGCAATATTGTGGAGTACAACGACAAATTCAAGAAGAGAAGATTATTGCCAACGCAGGGGCACTTCTACATGCCATATATCGTGGTCATTGTCGATGAGTTCGCAGACCTTATCATGATGACACGTGAGGTCGAAGCTCCTGTGATGCGACTCGCACAGAAGGCTAGAGCTGTGGGTATTCACCTTATCATCGCAACACAACGCCCAGATGTTAAGGTTATTACGGGCGGTATCAAAGCAAACTTCCCAGCACGTATCGCTTTTCGTGTGATGCAGATGATCGACTCTCGCACAATCATCGACCAACCCGGAGCGAACCAACTTATCGGTCGAGGTGATATGCTATTTTCGAAGGATGGCGAGTTGACACGTATCCAATGTGCACTTGTCGAGACGGAGGAGGTGGAGCGTATCGTGACACATATCAGCAAGCAACAAGGTTACACGGAGGCGTATCGTCTACCAGACTTCACCCCCGATGGCGGAGGCGACGTTGACCTAGGATCCGAGAGTGGAGCTGCGATAAAATATGACTCTCTATTTGCGGAAATAGCTCGCAACGCTGTGGCTGGGGGCTCTCTTTCGACATCATATATCCAACGCAACTACGAGGTTGGGTTTAACCGTGCAGGACGCATCATGACGCAGCTCGAAAGGGCTGGTATTGTGGGGCGACAAGAGGGGGCGAAACCTCGTGAGATTTTGTTCCATGACTCACAATCGCTGGAGGCTAAGTTGCAGAGTTTAGGAGTTAGTTAGATGAGATTATAATATCTTCGAAAAATTAAAGATGTAATGTTTAAATATATTGTTTCACTGCTTTTTGCAGTTGCCACCATACCATATCTATATGCTGACACACAGGGAGATGCCGCACTCAAAGATCTATCTACACGACTTCGTGAGATGGGAAGCTACGAATCAGGGATTACCATCACAACCCAAGGCAGCACCATCGAGGGGAGTTACTTTATAAGTGCAGAGAACTACCATATCGATATGGGAAGTGTGGAGTTCTGGGGTGTTGGTGATCGTCGATACGAGGTGAGCCATAAAATTGAGGAGATTGTAATAGAGGGAGCTCAGCAGGGAGATAATATGCTTCTTAACAACCCATCACAAGCATTTGACTTCGTTGGGCAGGGGTTCGACACTACCCTATCTCAACAGGGAGAGGATGTAATCCTTCAACTCACACCAAGTGCAAAAAACGAGGGAGAGATAGATGTCGACATGGTGATTATTCACCTTGATAGCAGCAGTTTACTCCCTACGAAAATTATCTACAAAGCAGATACAGACACTGCTGAGGTGTTGCTGCACGGCATCAAAAAATCGAAAAAAACAATCGATAATTTCGACCTCTCAAAATATAAGAGGTACGAGATTATCGATCTGTATTAACGTGAATTCGAAAATTGGAAAACCCACATTATATTGGGAAATTCTACATCGCAGGCATCATTACCACCTCAACACGATTATTATCACGAAGGATTTCACGTGCCATCTTTTGAATATCGTCACTTGTTATGGAGTTCACCATATATTCGTAGTGGGCGAAGTAATCTATTTGAGCGGTATTCAAAGCGGATATATATCCCGCAATACCACTATTGCGCTCCATGCTATTTTTGAAATCTTTGAGCATAAACTCACGACTCTTGGATATCTGTTTCTGTTCAACACCATGCTTTGCGATCTTCTCAATCTCGGACTCTATGAGAGGTATTAACTCATCAACTTGATCGACATTCGTATCAAACGAAATATTGAGTTTATAGCGATTCTGCGGCACACGCCCCAACACTAATCTCGCACTCACACCATACGTTCCACCCCTCTGTTCACGTACACTCTCAAGATAGTGGTTATCGAGAGCCTGATTCAGATATGACGCTACTACCTTATTCTTGAGGTCGTAGTGCATCTTTCCGGAATATAGAATCATAACCGAGACTTTGGGTTGTTGCATTGGCTGTTCAAAACGATCTACCGTCACCCCCTTTATAGGTATCACCTTGTCATCGTTGAACTTCAAAGGTGAACGCTTAGGTGTCGGAATAGATCCAATATACCTCTCGACCAAAGGTTTGAGCGTTGCAGTATCGACACTTCCAACAATCGTGAATTTGAAATCTCGCCCATTTCCAAATAGCTTATTATGCAACTCCTCCAACTTTTCAAACTCCATGGCATCGATCATCTCCAACGACAACAATTTTTTGCGAGGTGAGTTGCCATATGCCACCTCGGCAAAACGTTTTGAGGCGATATAATCGGGGTCACTCTCTGAGTTAGTGACATTTGCTCGCATTTGATCTCTAAAGATTTCGAAATCTTCTCGATTAAAACGTGGGGCGGTAAAGTTGAGGTATATAAGTTCCAACATAGTCTCAACATCAAGCGCAGAGGAGGATGCAGAGACACCATTCGAATAGTCACTAACATACAACGATGCACCTGCAATCTTTCCCGAAAGCTGTTTTCCAAGCTCCGTAGATGAAAACTCCGCAAGACCCGACGATCCCAATATAGATGGCATAAAGAGCCCCGTATAGTAATCCTCATCACTGAGCACCGATGCTCCACCATACGTGTAGCCCCGAATTATCACCTCGTCGGCTTTGAGTGTGGTGGGTTTCACTGTCACCTCTATACCATTCTCTAGAGTCCAAATTGTGGATTGAGAACGAGGCTCTTCGGTCATTTTAGATACCTTTACACCACGTAGATTCTGCTCCTCGGGGATTAGAGGTTTGCGCACAAGGGTATCTGCATGAGGGGTAATATCAGCGTCTAGCACACTGTTTATTATCTGCATAACATCCTCTACAGTAGGGTTTTCAACTCCCTCTTTTTGTGGTGCATTTATCGCCACTACATGATTGTGTGGAGTTATAAATACAGTCAATGCATTCACCTCCTCAATGGTTATCTTACTCAGAAGTGCACTATCTATCTGCCACTGATCCTCGGCAGATGGTATAGGTGTGTTGAATCTAAAATTCTTGATGTACTGCTGCACAAAGGTGTTATTATACCTATCCCCACGGTTAGTGTATGATCTTCGCATGGTACTCATGAAATCCTCCTTTGCTCGCTCAAATTCCGAAGGTGTAAATCCGTGACGACGAGTGCGTTCTATCTCGGTGTATATCGCCGAAAGTGCTTGTGGTAGTTTACCATCGCTACTCTGAACACCAAACGAGAGGGTTTCAAGCGTGGGTATCACACCGATATTCCCACTCGACATGTATGCCCCAAGAAATGGAGCATCGGGTTGCATCGAGATATCACGTAGACGATCATTCTGCATCTGCGACATCAGCCCAAGTGCGATATCTAGATATTCACGATAGAGTATGTTATTTTGTTTAGGATCTACCGCCTCTCGTTTGATGAATATTGACGCTGAGGAGTATTGCATCTCCGGGTCAGTATATACCGAAATTATAGGCTCAGCATTATCGGGGACGAAGATAGACTCCTTTTGAGATGCCCCCTCCTCGGTGGGAGGAATATCTGCCATAAGAGATATTAACTTTTGCTCGACTAACTCGGCATCCACATCTCCAACAATTATAATCGCCTGATATTCGGGTCTATACCACTCCTCGTAGAATCTCACAAGTGCTTCGGGAGAGAAACTCTCCAAAAAATCGAGATACCCAATAAGGTTACGCTCCGTGTATTTCGTCCCCTTACCGAGAGCTTTTATTAGCTCCATTGTTGATCTCCAATTCGCATTGTCGCGTGTACGTAACTCCTCCTTTATCACGCCACGCTCCTTGTCGATTTCATCGGGGTGAGGTGTTATGAAATGTGCCCAGTCATGCATTATAAGGAGTGCTGAATCTATAACCCCCTCTCTTGCCACGGGGACATCTTTAATGAGATATGTTGTTACATCCCACGATGTTGAGGCGTTGAGATTTACACCAAACTTAACACCTATAGTTTCGAGATATTCGATAATCTCCTTCCCCTCGAAATTCTTAGTTCCATTGAATGCCATGTGTTCGAGGAAGTGAGCAAGCCCCTGTTGATCGTCATCCTCTTGAATTGCTCCGACATCGGATATGATATAGAAATCCGCCTGACCCTTAGGTTTATCATTGTGTCGAATATAGTACGATGTTCCACATTGTAGCTTTCCTGTTCGAAGATCTGGATCTGGAGTTATAGGTGTCGACATATTTATCTGTGCAAATGTTGTAATCATCACAAACGTGAATAGTGTTGTTATAAGTGCTTTTTTCATAAAAAAAATATTTTACCTACCAAAGGTAACTATTTTTAGGGTTAAAAATTGCATTTGAGGGATAAAAAATAGGTATTTATACCCCTTGAGACTCTGACGGAATTGATGTATCTTTGTGTAACAATTTAATTGACTACAAGTTATGAGTAACTATTATGATATGCTTTTGGAAGATGTTCGCTTTCGAGAGGGGCTTCATGCCTGTATGAACTGCGGAGTTTGCACTGCCGTGTGCCCTGCTGCGGAGTTCTACAACTATGACCCTCGCAACATTGCAAGTATCGTGCAGATGCGTGACGAAAGTGCTATCGAAGAGCTACTCAAAAGCGACACTATATGGTTCTGTGGCGAGTGCATGTCGTGCAGACCTCGCTGTCCACGCCACAACACCCCGGGATATATCATCCAAGCACTAAGAACATTATCTCAGAAACTAGGGTTCTTCGTCGAGAGCGAAAAGGGGAGACAGCAACTAGCCATAAAGCGTACCATCGGCGAACATATCCTTTCTACGGGTTACTGCATAACACCTCAACTCTTGAATCCAGATCTTCACCCCGAGCAGGGAACAGTGTGGCGATGGATACACGACAACGACCAAGAGGTGTTTGGACGTTTCACACCCTCCTACAGAGCATTAGGTTCGGGAGCACTACGTGAAATTGAGGCGGAATCATTGGCGGAGATAAATAAAATTTTCGAGGTCACAGGAGGGCAAGATCTATTCGATAAGATCGAGAAATTCTCGGAACAAAAGGCACGAGAGATGGGTTACGACGGAGCTTCGCACGACTACATGATGGATAGATATCTTAACACAAATAACGAATAACACGCATGGCACAGAGATCATGGTCGGAGTACCAAAAGGCTATTGCCGATGATAAATATTACTATTTCCGCTCCTGCATACGCCAAAATTTCTTCCCCGGCAGCGAGAAAGCATTTTTGAAAATCGTGGGCGAGGATTGCGGTCGAGATATTATAGAGACCCCAATCCACACCTCTTGCACGGGTATTGGTTACCACGCAGATATCGTCCCTTTGGAGACAATAATGACAGTCGTTGCTCGCCAATTCTCTTTGATGCAGGATGATGGGTATGAAAATTTGGTCTGTTCGTGTATCACATCATTTGGAATATACACCGAAGTGTTAGCAACATGGGAGGAGTTCCCTGAAACATTGGAACGCACGAGAGATTATCTATACAAAGCTACCGGACGAGAGTTCGAAGTGCCAAAGAGTTTGGCACATACCTCCGATATAATCTTCCATCTGCGAGAGGAGATCGCCCAAAAGTCAAAACACAAATTGGTTAATGTGGCGACAGGAGAGCCACTAAAGGTTGTTGAGCATATCGGATGCCACTACGCCAAACTATTCCCCAAAGCGGGAGTTGGAGGGGTGGAATTCCCTTATGTTTTGGCTGGAATGGTCGATGCATGGGGTGGCGAAAATGTTGATTATCCTGAGCGTAGACACTGCTGTGGTTTCGGTTTTAGAAACTATATAGTCCAAGCAAACCGTGGATACTCAATCGCCAATTCACAAAAAAAATTGGAGAGCATGGCGCCCTACAAGCCCGATTTTATTGTGGCAAACTGCCCCGGATGTGCAATGTTTTTAGATAAATGGCAATACACAATCGCCGAGATGGAGGGTATCACCTATGGAGATCAAGGGCGTGGAATCCCCGTACTTACATACGAAGAGATGGCGGGATTGGTGTTGGGATATGACCCATGGGATCTGGGAATGCAGATGCACCAAGTAGATGTTGAACCTCTGCTCGATAAGATGGGGATCAACTATGACCCCGCAGCTAAATATCTGGGGCGAAGTGGTAAATTTATCGGCAAACCAGCCCCAGCAATGGTTAATAACTGTGCCGATATGGTATTCCCGATTAAACAGTAATGATGAAGAGACGAGTTATAATTATAGGTGGCGGAGTGGCTGGAATGCAAACCGCTTTGCAACTACACCGTGGAGGTATCGAGACGATAATTGTCGAAAAAAGCGATGCTCTGGGGGGTAAGGTGAATAATTGGTATCTACTATTCCCAACATTTACCCCTGCGAAGGATGTTGTCAATGAGTTGCGCCGAGATGTTGCAGAGAGTGGTATCGAATGTCGCATGTCGAGTGAGGTTGTGGGGTTTACATCCAACAGTGTTGAACTGAAGAGTGGCGAGAAGCTGAGATGCGACGTGGTAGTTGTGGCATCGGGATTCACACTCTTCGATGCCAAGATCAAGGAGGAATATGGATATGGGATATACCCAAATGTATACACTACACCCGATATTGAACGTATGTTCATCGATGGTACACTGCCCATGGGAGAGCACACCCCCAAGCGTATTGCTCTGCTTCATTGCGTAGGTTCGAGAGATGAGAAGGTGTGTCAAAGCCACTGCTCAAAGGTGTGCTGCGTGACGGGTGTTAAACAGGCGGTGGAGCTAAAGAAACACTACCCAAAAGCAGATATTTTCAACTTCTACATGGATATCAGAATGTTTGGCGCAGGGTACGAGGAGATGTATCGAGATGCCCAAATATCACACAACATACACTTCGTTAGAGGACGAATTTCGGAGGCTGCGCCCACCATCGACAACCGCATACAGATCAAAGCAGAGGATACTCTCACGGCACGCCCACTGAGGATGAATGTCGACATGTTGATCCTAATTGTCGGAATGCGAGCAAATGACTCCAACTCAACATTTGCACTTAGTGCAGGGATTGAACAACAACCAAGCAAATTTATGAAGAGCCAAGACCACTTCCTTCACAATACATCAAGCGGCGTGGATGGAATCTTCTATGCCGGATGCGTGACCGCTCCCAAAAACATAGGTGACTCGCTAAACGACGCTATGCACGCAGCAGAGGGGGTGAGACAATATCTATCAAAACTATAATAGCGTATGGCGACCGTAAATTTTGGATACGCAATAAGCAAACCACGAGTTATTGACATCGACCGCAACAACCTGCGCAAAAGTGATGAGATACTCCTCGCAATGCCGGAGTTGCAGAGTTGCATCGGGTGTGGAGCATGCACGGCATTATGCACGGCAGGAAATCTCACGAGTTTCAACTTCCGCAAGGTTCACACACTGGTGAGACGTGGCGAGTATGAGGGGGCTTACGAAGAGATGAATAAATGTATGCTTTGCGGTAAATGCCGATTAGTATGCCCCCGAGGGATCAATACTCGTGGTGTTGTGATGCTTATAAAGAGTAAACTTGCTGATTTTTAACACCACTTTAGTATGTCATTTTTTGCACCATTTACCATACCTTTCATTGTTGGCGTCGTTGTTTTATTTGTGACCGTGGCGACAAAGTATAGTGTGTGGATATATAACTTCTCACGTCGAGATCGTAAATTGATCCTTCGAGGTATATTTTCCAGTCGATCACTTTCGGCTGTAGCTGAGGTAATTAGCGAATCTTTACTACATAGACGAATATTTAAAATCAACCCTCTGTTAGGGTATATGCACGCTAGCTTAGCTTTGGGATGGTTCTTACTTATCGCTACGGGGTGGCTGGAGACAACCATCGAGATGGGGAGCAGATTTGTTCCACCTCAGGGACACGTATTTTTTAAATACTTCTCATCCGTGTATGGTCTGCCACACAACCATATCTTTGCATTCCTTATGGATCTTTTCCTTGCTATTGTGTTGTCGGGAGTAGCTCTCGCTCTATTCAAAAGGTTATATTCCAGAGCTTTGGGAATGCGCAAAGCAACGCATCACATCTTGGGAGATAGAGTGGCTCTTAGTGCTCTATGGTTTATATTTCCGGCACGTTTGATCGCCGAGTCGCTGACTTGTGCTCTATATGGCGGAGGTAGTTTCCTTACAGGATCGCTTGGAGGGGCACTTTATGGGGTGGCAAATGTGCAGATTATGGATTTCGCATGGTGGTTCTACTCGCTATGTTTGGGGGTATTCTTTGTGGCGATGCCATTTTCTCGATATATGCACATCTTCACGGAAGTGCCACTTATTTTTCTGCGACACTACGGGATCAAACCTTCGGCTCGCAGTGGAGCGTATGACAACTTCGAATTGGAGGCTTGCTCTAGATGTGGAATATGCATTGACCCCTGCCAACTACAAAGTGTACTGGAGATTGAGAATGTCCAATCGGTATATTTCATGAGAGATAGACGCTACAAAATGTTGGAACTATCCAAAGCTAATAACTGTTTGATGTGCGGGCGATGTCAAAGTGCATGCCCTGTGGGTATCAACCTCGACACTCTGCGCCTAAGCTCCCGATACGATATGCGCAACGAACCCAAGGAGAAGAGATTTGAATATATCACAGCTCTCGACAACTCCTCTGGCGAGGGGGCGGTTGGGTACTTTGCCGGATGTATGACAATGCTTACCCCCTCAACAATGAGCTCTATGGAGAGAATCTTTAATGCCGTGGGTGACAATGTGTGGTGGGCTGATCGCAACGGTGGAGTGTGCTGTGGACGACCTCTGCACCTTTCGGGTGAGGTGGACTCTGCACGCAAAATGATGAACTATAATCGTGAATTATTCGTAAAACACAATATCAAAACCCTTGTCACCTCGTGCCCAATATGTCTGCGAGTATTTCGTGAAGAGTACAACCTCAAGGGGATAGATGTTATCCACCACTCCGAATATATAGATCGTCAGATTCAATCGGGGCGACTCAAAATATCACCCTCAAAGTCGACATTCACCTATCATGACCCCTGCGAATTGGGTCGTGGATGTGGCATATATGATGCACCACGCAGGGTCATCGAGAGTGTGGGTAGACTGCGTGAAGCTACGCATAATCGTGAATCATCACTATGCTGCGGATCGTCACTTGCAAATAGTGTAATCAATGACTCACAGCAAGTTCGCATCGCAACAGCTCTCACGGATGAACTTGTAGCCAGCGGAGCAGAGACCATCATAACCTCTTGTCCTCTGTGTAAAAAGGCATTGGTAAGAACTACCGAAACACCTATTAAAGATATATCTGAGGTGGTCGCTTCTCAAATATAAGACAACGCACCCAACTAACCAAAAAGCTGATCTAGGGCGGCTCTACCCTCATCACCCAACGACAGCGAATAATCATTAACAAAGAGCTTTATGTGTGAATCAATCACATTATCATCAAGCTCTTGGGCATGAGATTTTATATACTCACGAGACTCATTTGGATTTGCGAAGGCATACTCTACTGATCGCCTCAACAACTCTCCAAAAAGTCTCTGTGTAGATATATCTACATCCCTACGCACAACAATCGCCCCCAAAGGAAGAGGCAAAGATGTTCTCTGCTCCCACAATAAACCTAAGTCTGCGACCAGCTCTAAATTGCGTTTATGATAAACGAATCGTCCCTCGTGGATCAACACGCCCCCATCAACCTCCCCACGTTCAACACTCTGTGCAATATCCGAAAAGAGCATCGGCACACGCTCCTCGATCTGAGGAAATAACCTCTCGATCAGAGCATTGGCTGTAGTATATTTACCCGGAACGGCAACCCTGCGAAGTGGTGATTTATCTGCGATACGACGCACCAACAGTGGTCCATTCCCTCGACCTAGGGCTGCCCCACTATCGCATATTTCGTAGCGTTGGGATATGTGCGGATATATAGCGCAACTGATCTTCGACACATGAGCTCCACCTTTTAACGCAGCGATATTCAACTCCTCAATATCGTGATACTCAACATCAAAGTCAACTCCACAACTATCTATTCTCCCATTCACCAATGCATCAAACATAAAGGTATCGTTTGGGCATGGTGAGATATTTAATTTTAGTCGCATGATTTATCGTTTGATGATATTTCTAATAGCTTAGCGGTCAACGCCTCCAAAGCCTCACTTATTTTCCACTCCGTGATAGGGTCACCCACACGGTTCGATATGGCACGCAGCTGCGCACACTCTACTCCCAACTCTTGGCACACAGCAAAAAGAGCCGCTCCCTCCATATTTTCGATTTGAGAGGTGGTGGAGCTATGCCCCGAGCTACTCACACTATTGGATTGCACTCCCCTAAGATCCGAGAAATGGTGATTATTCTTGTAACTGCGTCTATACCTTTGTGGGAGCTCCTCTATCATCTCTTCGACAACCTCCACAACCGCCGCCAATGGGGTCTTGTCGAGATCATATCCTCCAGCAATCCCTGCCAATATGATGAACTCACCGGGGTGCTGCGCAGCAACTCTTGCCACCACTCCACCACACGCCGCCATCCCAACACCCGAGATCACAACCTTCGATGTTGGTGACGATACCACAAATAGCTCTGCCTCTTGAGAGGTTGGAAATATAAATATCATCGGCAACTTCTCATATACTCCTCAATCTCCGCCACACTTTTGGGGATATGAAGGTGTGACTTAATAGGACGGCATCCCTGCGCAGTGACCAAATAATCATCTTCGATTCTAACACCCCCAAAATCTCGCATCGAGAGTGCCATATTGTAATTCACAATCCCTCGATAGAACCCCTCACCAAGTGATTTTTCGATTAGAGCTCCGATGAAATAGACTCCCGGTTCATTGGTCATAACACCCCCCTCACGCAGAGTCCACCACTCCCGAAATATAGATGATCCATAGTGTTCTATCTCCTGCTCATACCCCTCGAAATCAAGATATCTCCCCCCTAAAGCCTCGCAGTCATGAACATCCATGCCCAACCCATGCCCCACTCCATGTGGCATAAATAGCTTTACGGCACCCGACTCCATAATCTCATCTAAAGATCCTCGCAACAACCCAAACTCCTTTAGCCTATCAGCCAACATTCGAAGCGTCATATTTTGGAGATCTCGATAATATATATTTGGTTTTATGCTCTGCGCCACAAAGTTATGTACATCGAGCACAATATTGTATATATCACGCTGCACATCACTAAACTTCCCACTCACAGGATATGTGCGTGTGTGATCCGAACAGTAGCCACTATGCGACTCCGCCCCGGCATCACACAACACCATCGCTCCATCACGCAGCAGATCTCGTCGTGGGCTACCATGCAGTATTTCGCCATGTTGAGTATATATTGTCGAAAACGAAACACCCTGCCCCTCGCTTCGGGCAATACCATCTACCTCTCCTGCAACTGCGTGCTCACTCAGCCCCGCAATCGTTAACCGCATCGCACGTTGGTGCATCATGCAACCTACACGACACGCCTCCTCCAACTCTGCAATCTCATCGCTATCCTTTATCTCCCTCAAAGCCGACACCACAAGTGCCAACTTCGGTGAGATGTACCCCTGCAAATCAACTTCTCGCTGACACCCCAACAACTCCATTAGTAGATCGGAAGAGCGCCCGG